>JAGWNO010000068.1 GCA_028871235.1 Gammaproteobacteria bacterium | reverse complement strand
GAGCGCCGTGAACACCGCGCTGAGCGCCGTTTCCCTTTGTACGACATACAGGACGGCAGTGAGATTCAACGGATGCACCAGCCACAGGGCGGTCGCGGCGAGACTCAGGCCGTTGATAGCGTTGGGCGCGAGTCGCGGATCACGGCGGGCGTAGAGGCGCAGCAACTGGCGCGCCATGAGCCACAGACTCAGGCCGGCCAACAGGTGGATCACGATGTTGGTGAGTTTGAAGGCCGCCGGATCCAGGCCGAACCAGTAGCTGTCGAAGAAGAAGCTGAGCATGCTGAGGGGCCGGTGCAGAAGGCCCGGACCGGAGAACAGCAGTGCCGCAAGATGCGGCCAGTCAAGCCTGCGGAACGTGAGTGTGGAGTTGCCGAGGATGCTGCCGTAATCGTCGAAGGCCCAATAGCCGGGTAATCCCGGCAGATAGATGAGCACGGTCAGGGCGGCCAGGATGAACCAGGCGACCACACAGGACCGTGCACCCCAACTGCTAGCTTGAAACCGCATGTGATTCTTCCCGGACCCCGACGCCAAAAAACTATGCCCCGCGGAGCGGGGCATAGTATCCATCAATGCTCAAATGCAGCGTTACGGTGCAGCGGTATCGCGGCAGGACGAGGGCAGATACTTGACGTCCACGGGCGCTGTTTTCCCAGGACCGCAGTTCCAGGTGTTGCCGCCGTCATTGGTCCAGATCTCCACCGATTTGGAAATGATGTTGTTATTGACGCCGGCCGCTTTCATGGTGGACAGCGTGCCGCAGATCAATGTAGTACCGCAGCCGCCAGAGAGCACTACCGATTGTACATACCGGCCTACACCGGTGCCGGCAATCAGGGTCGGCGAAGCGGTTGAGTAGACCGAGGTCAGGCTGGTCGGCCAGCGGCCGTTGTTCTGGTAAAACTCGGCGAGACCGGTCTTGGAACCCCCGGCCAGCTCGATGCCTTCCGACATCTGGGAGCGGGCCAGATAGTCCTGGTAGGCCGGGATGGCGATGGCCGCCAGGATGCCGATGATCGCGATGACGATCATCAACTCGATGAGGGTGAAACCCTTCTGCATGGTCTTCATGGTGAAACTCCTGTAGATGACTGGTGGTGCGCAAGCGCACGCTTCATAAATATATCAAGCAATTAACATGCCAAACAGTGGTTATCCCATATCTTCAAGGGTTTCTCATGTCGAGCTCACCCTTTCTTCAACAGCTTGCTGACATTTCACGTCAGTTTGTGACGAAATCTGTCATCAGCTTATTTGCTCGCCCATGTGTCAGGCCCCTGTGGAAACTTTGAAAACGCAGGTCTATATGACTGGAACTACCGGGCGTAAACAAGGTTATGGCCCGGCGGGATCGCGGCAGGAGTAGGGAAGATACCTGACGTCCACGCCAGTGCCGCCAGCACCGGGGCCACACTTCCAGGTGTTGCCGCCGTCAGTGGTCCAGATATCGACGGTTTTTTGAGTGATGTTGTTATTGACGCCGGCCGCTTTCATTGCGGACTGCGTGCCACAAGTCAGTGTGGCACCACAGCCGCCAATTAGCGCTACCGACTGTACATAACGGCCTACACCGGTGCCGGCAATCAGGGTTGGCGAAGCGGTTGCATAGACCGAGGCCAGATTGGCCGGCCAGCGGCCGTTGTTCTGGTAAAACTCGGTGATGCCGTTCTTGGAACCCCCGGCCAGCTCGATGCCTTCCGACATCTGGGAACGGGCCAGATAGTCCTGGTAGGTGGGGATGGCGATGGCCGCCAGCACGCCGATGATGGCGATGACGATCATCAACTCGATCAGCGTGAAACCCCGTTGTACCTGGCGCATGGCTGGCTCCCTGAAATTTTGAATTCCATTGGTACAGCAAGCATATTTCATGCCAACCGCCGGGGGCGACGTAAGCAGGGCTATTCCAGGCCCAGTTTCTTGATGCGGTAGCGCAGTTGCCGGAAGCTCATGCCCAGCAGCTTGGCGGCGGCGGTCTTGTTGTACCTGGCCTGTTCCAGGGCCTTGCGGATGGCTTCTTTCTCGATATCGTCGAGATAGCTGCCCAGCGGCTGCGCCTCGCCGCCGGCTTCGGCGGGCTCCTGCTCCTGTTCTTGCGGTTTGCGCAGGTGGATGTCGGCGGCGCGGATGACGTTGTCCTCCGCCAGGGTCAGCGCCCGCTCCAGGATGTTCTCCAGTTCCCGCACGTTGCCGGGGAAAGCGTAGCCCTGCAGGAAGGCAAGGGCATCGGCGGCGAGATTTGGCTGGACGCGTCCCTGCAGCTTTGCCATGCGCTGCAGGATGAAATCCGCCAGCACCGGGATGTCGCTGGCCCGCTCCCGCAGGGCGGGCACATGCAGCTCGATGACGTTGATGCGGTAATACAAATCCTCGCGGAAGCGGCCGGCGTGCACCTGTTCGGCCAGCAGGCGGTGGGTGGCGGAGAGGATGCGCACGTCCACCGGTATCTCCCGCGCGGCGCCCACCGGCCGCACGGCTTTCTCCTGGATTGCCCGCAGCAGTTTTACCTGCATGTGCAGCGGCAGATCCGCCACTTCGTCCAGGAACAGCGTGCCGCCCTGGGCCGCCTGGAACAGGCCATCCTTGTCGGCGCCGGCGCCGGTGAAGCTGCCTTTCTTGTGGCCGAAGAATTCGCTCTCCATGAGCTCTGTGGGGATGGCGCCGCAGTTCACCGCCACAAACGGCCGGTCTGCCCGCGGGCCGCTCTCATGAATGAGCCGCGCCACCAGTTCCTTGCCGGTGCCGGATTCACCGCTGATATGCACCGGCGCCTGGCTGCGGGCCAGCTTGGCCACCATGGCGCGCACTTGTTCGATGGCCTGGGACTGGCCCAGGAGCCGCGTCACGGCCACGCGTCCCGCGCCGGCATCGCGGGTCTGCCGCAGTTTGAGGGCGGTACTCACCAGCTTGCGCAGGTCGCCGATGTCGAGCGGCTTGGAGACGAAATCGAAAGCGCCGGATTTGAGCGCCAGCACCGCCGATTCCACGTTGCCGTGGGCGGTGATGACCGCCACCGGCACCTGCGCCAGGTGCTGCTGGATGTAACCCACCAGTTCCAGGCCGCTGCCGTCCGGAAGCTGCATGTCGGTGAGACACAGATCCAGCGGGCGGGATTGCAGCAGGCGGCGGGCTTCCGCGAGCGTACCGGCCGCCATGCTGTCCACGTCCATGCGGTCGAGGGTGAGCTGCAGCAGCTCGCAGATGGCGGGCTCGTCATCCACGATGAGGGCAAGCGGCCGGGTGCTCATGATCAGGTCAACCAGCTTTCCGAAGTGCCGAACAGGATGCGGAAACAGCTGCCGCCTTCCGCGCGCGGCTCATATACGAGCCGTGCATGGTTACATTCGCAGAGTTCGCGGGCAATGAAAAGCCCGAGACCGGTGCCGCGGGGACTGGAGGTATAGAAGGGCTCGAAGATGTGCTCGGCGATCTCCCTGGGCACGCCCGGGCCGTGGTCCAGGACATCCAGCTCCACCGTCCCGGGCGCCGGACGCCGGCCGATGCGAAGTTCGATGCCTGGTGCGGTAGTAACCGCCGGCGGCTGGCCGTAGCGCAAGGCGTTCTCCGCCAGGTTCCACAGCACCTGATGCAGGTGTCCCGGATCCATGCGCACCCGCATGCCGCCGTCCGTCTGCACTTGCACTGCCAGTGCGGCGTCATCCAGGCCCTGGCGGTCGCGGAATTCAGCGGCGAAGTCCCTGAGCCAACCCGTGAGTTCCAGTTCCTCGGCGCGCACGCTGTCGCGGCGTGACAGTTGCAGGATGGTCTCCACGATGCGATCCATGCGCAGCGCATGTTCGGCGATGATCTCCGTGAGCCGCCGGTCATTGCCGCGTATGACGGGGGATTCCGCCAGCAGCTGGTTGGCATGGCTGATGGCGGTCAGCGGGTTGCGGATCTCATGGGCGATGCTGCCGGTGAGTCGGCCGAGGGCGGCAAGTTTCATCTGTCGCACCTGCTCGTTCAGGAGACTCGGGTCCTCCAGGAAAATCAGCGTACCGGAATTGCTGCCGGGCGCCAGCTGGGTGAAGTGCGGAATGATCGGCTTGCCGTCTTCCGAGGTGAATACCGTGGCATGCAGCTGGCCGTCGCGCCGCCAGGCGTCCAGTGCCTGTTTCAGCCGCGGCGAGAGCTGCTGGATGTGCGGAGTATCGCCGGGATGGCGACTGAAACCCGCCAGCCCGGCCTCGTTGACGAGCCGTACGCGGTCTGCGTCGTCCACCACCACCACGCCGGTGCGCATGCGCCGGATGATGTATTCATTGAGCTGTGCCAGGTTCCGCAGATCCACGCCGCGCCGCACCGCCAGCGCTTCGCTCTCCCGCAGCCGCTGACCGAGGTAGTGTCCAACCACGGCGGCGATGAACAGGATGACGCCGGTGATGCCCGCCTGGGTGTAGCCGCCGGGGATGGCGGAGCCGTAGAGCACGCTGAAGCTCTGTTCACCGAGTATCACGAGGGTGGCGAGCGCGGCGAAGGCGATGCTGGCACGCTGCGACACGATCACGCTGTTGATGGCGATGGAGACGAACAGCAGGCCGCCCAGGCCGCTGGACGCACCGCCGCTGGAATACATCAGCAGCGCGACCGCCACGATGTCCGCGCCCAACTGCGTATAGGCTTGCACGCTGAAGGCGGGACGCCGCGCGCGCACGCTGAAACTGGCGAGCGCGCTGAAACTGAAATACACGATGCCGGTCCACAGGAACAGGCTCGGGTTGGTGTCGCCCAGCAGCGGCGGGCGGCCGCCGCTGAAATACAGCGCCACCACCAGCCCGCCCACCACCATGTGGAACAGGTTGAGGATATGCAGCAACCGCCACGGCAGCGGATCCTCGACAGTGGACAGCAGCAGTTCCGGCAGATCCCCGGCGGCGGCAGCGGGTGACGACTGGCTCACGCGATGACCTCGGCTTTGCGAACGCGGGGTGTTTGCTTCAAAATAGCGCCTTTCACTCCCACTGCGAAACTCCCGCGCCCCATGAACCTGCACGAATATCAGGCGAAACAGCTGTTCGCAGAATACGACATTCCGGTACCCAACGGGCATCCAGCCCGATCCCCGGCGGCGGCGGTGGCAGCCGCCAAGTCCCTGGGCGGCTCATTGTGGGTGGTGAAGGCCCAGGTGCATGCCGGCGGCCGCGGCAAGGCCGGGGGCGTGCAGCTGGTCAGAAACCTCGACCAAGTCAGGCAGGCCGCCGAGACGCTGCTCGGCACGCGCCTCGTCACCCATCAGACCGGTCCCGAGGGCCTGCCCATCGACACGCTGCTGATCGAGGCCGGCTCCGACATCGCCCGCGAACTGTATCTGTCGGTGCTGGTGGACCGCGCCCGTGAACGGGTGGTGTTCATGGCCTCCGCCGCCGGCGGCATGGAGATCGAGGAGGTCGCCGCCAGGACGCCGGAGAAGATATTCCGGGTGCATGTGCATCCGGCCGCCGGACTGCAAGCCTTCCAGGCGCGCGAGCTGGCCTTCGGTCTCGGCATCACCGACAAGCAACAGCTGGCCGCCTTCAACCGCATCGTGGACGGGCTCTACCGCCTGTTCATGGAGAAGGATGCGAGCCTGGTGGAGGTCAATCCGCTCATCATCACCAGGGACGGCCGCGTGCTGGCGCTGGATGCCAAGGTGAACCTGGACGACAACGCGCTCTACCGTCAGCCGCAACTGGCCGGGATGCGTGACCGGGCCCAGGAAGATGCACGCGAGAGCGAGGCCAAGGAGCATGAGCTCAATTACGTATCCCTGGACGGCGACATCGCCTGCATGGTGAACGGCGCGGGCCTCGCCATGGCCACCATGGACATCATCAAGCTGCACGGCGGCACGCCGGCGAATTTTCTCGATGTGGGCGGCGGCGCCACCACCGAACGCGTGACCGCGGCCTTCAATCTCATCCTCTCCAACAAGAGCGTCAAGGCTATCCTGGTGAACGTCTTCGGCGGTATCGTGCGCTGCGATCTCATCGCCGAGGGCATCATCAACGCCGTCAAGGGTGTCGGCGCACGCGTGCCGGTGGTGGTGCGTCTCGAAGGCACCAACGTGGAGCAGGGCAAGGCGCTGCTCGCCAGGAGCGGTCTCGCCATCACCCCTGCCAACGATCTCACCGACGCGGCCAGGAAGGTGGTCGCCTCAGTGAACGGCTGAAATGCGGAATCTGCCGGAGCGGCGCTCTGTGAAGCAGTGGTCCGTGGAAGCGACCGTCCCGGTCGCGATCATCGCGGCGCATATCACCGCTGCCACCCAAGTCTGAGAATTCGAGGGGTTGCATAATGAGCATTCTGGTAAACAAGAAAACCAAAGTGATCTGTCAGGGTTTTACCGGGAAACAGGGGCGAGGCGGGTAACGAACATGCCGGCGGCATGTTTCGCCGCCGAGCGACCGGCCATGGATGGCCGGGCTGGTCGAGCCATCAGGGACGGGTCAGCCGCATGCAGTGTAAGCAAGATTTAAGGAATTGAAGAATGAGCATCCTTGTAAATAAAAAGACCCGCGTGATTTGCCAAGGCTTCACCGGGAAACAAGGCACATTCCACTCCGAGCAGGCCATCGCCTACGGCACGCAACTGGTGGGCGGGGTGACGCCCGGACGCGGCGGTGAACGGCACCTGAACCTGCCGGTGTTCGACACGGTGCATGACGCGGTGCGGGGCACCGGTGCAGAGGCCAGCATGATCTATGTGCCGGCGGCATTCGCGGCGGACGCGATCCTCGAAGCAGCGGATGCCGGTATCAGGATCATCGTGTGCATCACCGAGGGTATCCCGGTCACCGACATGATCCGCGTGAAGGCGGCCATGCAGGATTACAGCTGCCGGCTCATCGGCCCCAATTGTCCCGGCATCATCACGCCGGGCGAATGCAAGATCGGCATCATGCCGGGGCATATCCATAAACCCGGCCGCGTGGGCATCGTGTCGCGCTCCGGCACGCTCACCTATGAAGCCGTGTTCCAGACCACCACTAATGGTCTCGGCCAGTCCACCTGCGTGGGCATCGGCGGCGACCCGGTGCACGGCATGAGTTTCATCGATGTCATCGAGTAGTTCGCCCGGGACCCGCACACCGAAGGCATCATCATGGTGGGCGAGATCGGCGGTTCCGACGAGGAAGCCGCCGCCGAATACATCAGCAAGAACGTGAAAAAACCGGTGGTCGCTTACATCGCCGGCGTCACCGCGCCGCCCGGCAAACGCATGGGTCACGCCGGTGCCATCGTCTCGGGCGGCAAGGGCACGGCCCAGGCCAAGTTCGAGGCGCTGGAAGCGGCGGGCGTGAGCACCGTGCACTCGCCGGCCGAACTGGGCAGCGCCATGGCGCAGCTGCTCCAGGGCAGGCGTGGCAAAGCCGCACGCGCACTCGCTGCCAGCAAGAAAAAAGGCTCCAGGAAGACGCGCCGGCCCGTGGCAGCAACGGCCAGGCCGGCAAAGCAGCGGGCCGCCAGGAAGAAAGGCCGTGCGCGCCGTTGAATCCCACCCGGGCAGGAATAGCCGAAAGATCCCTGCCGTCAGCGGTGGGGATTTTTCTTATGGGACAATAGTCACATGAGCGCGACATTGCGCATCGTCATGGCCCAGCTCGATCTGCTGGTGGGGGATGTGCCGGGCAACGTGGATAAGGTGATGGCCGCCGCACTGCGCGCGCGCGATGAGTTGCACGCCCAGCTCGTGGTCTTTCCAGAACTGACGCTCACCGGTTACCCACCCGAGGACCTGCTGTTTCATTCCGGCCTGCGCCGGAAGGTGGCAGCCGGCGTGCAGCGGCTGGCACGCGAGCTGCGCGGCATCGATGCCGTAGTCGGCTACCCGTTGTACGAGGACGGGCACATCTACAACGTCAGCGGCGTGATCGGCGGCGGCACGGTGCGCGCGCAATACCGCAAGAGCCAATTGCCCAATTACAGCGTGTTCGACGAGAAACGCTATTTCACCCCGGGCGAGGATGCCGCCCTGGTGGTGGTGGCCGGTGTGCCGCTCGGTCTCAATATCTGCGAGGACATCTGGCACGCGGAGCCGGCCAGCCAGGCAGCCGCTGCGGGCGCGCAACTGATACTGGTCCCCAACGCCTCGCCGTTCGAGATCGGCAAACAGCGGCAACGCGAGGAGGAGCTGCGCCGGCGGGTCACCGACACGCGGCTGCCGTTCGTGTACGTGAATCTGGTCGGCGGGCAGGACGGTCTGGTGTTTGACGGTGGCTCGCTCGCCATGAACGCCGACGGCAGCGTCGCGGTGCGCGCCCCGAATTTCGAGGAGGGCCTCTATCCGGTGGATTTCGAGCTGCGCGACGGATTGCATGCGCTGTCCGGACCCGTGCATGTGGATGCCAGCGAGGAAGACAGCGTGTACCGCGCGCTGCTGCGCGGCGTGCGCGACTATGTGCACAAGAACCGCTTCGGGGGTGCGGTCGTGGGCCTTTCCGGCGGTGTCGACTCGGCGCTGACCCTGGCCGTCGCGGTGGATGCGCTGGGCCGTGAAAACGTCACCGCGGCGATGATGCCGTCGCGCCATACATCGGAATTGAGCCTGAACGAGGCGCGCCGTCAGGCCGAGATGCTCGGCGTGGAGTATCACACGCTGTCCATCGAGCCGGCATTCCGCGCATTGGTGGATTCATTGCAGGAAACCCTGCGCGGGGATACCGCGGGTATCACGGAACAGAACATCCAGGCCCGCTGCCGCGGCGTGCTGCTCATGGCGATGTCGAACAAGACCGGCAAGCTGGTACTCACCACCGGCAACAAGAGTGAGTTGGCGGTGGGTTATGCGACGCTCTACGGCGACATGGCCGGCGGCTTCGCACCGCTCAAGGACGTCACCAAGACCCTGGTGTATCGGTTGGCGCGCTACCGCAACACACTCTCACCGGCGATCCCGCCGGCGGTGATCGAGCGCGCACCCTCGGCGGAACTCGCGCCCGGGCAGCAGGACTCCGACAGCCTGCCGCCTTACGCGCTGCTCGATCCCATCCTCACGGCGTACGTGGAGGATGACAAGAGCGTCGCGGAAATCGTTGCCATGGGCTGCGATGAAGCCGTGGTGAAGCGCGTGGTGAAAATGGTGCAGGACGCGGAATACAAGCGCCGTCAGAGTCCGCCGGGCGTGCGCGTGAGCCGCCGCTCCTTCGGCCGCGACCGGCGCTATCCGATCACTTCCGGCTATCGCTGAGGCGTAATCGCTGGAGCGGACCGGGTTCGCCGCGATGTTCGCGGCCGGGACGGCCGCTCCCACAGTGGAAAACTAACAATGACTGCAGCAGCGGCAGTTTGTGGGAGCGGCGATATTCGCCGCGATGTTTGCGGCCGGGACGGCCGCTCCCAGAATAAGCAGTGACGGCGCACTGCTTGCCCGGAACGTCGTTCAAGCCGGGCCGTGGGGCCTGTAGTCCGGCGAGGTCCCGGGGAAATTCATCTCCAGCACTTTCTGTGCGCTGTCGGCGAGTTCGGTGAGTCCCAGTTTGCCGTAGGCCGTGGACAGGATCTGCAGCGCGTCCTTGACGCGCGGCGCCTCCGGGTAATGTTCGATGATGGCATCAGCCCGCTGGATCGCGGATATCCATGCGCCGCGGCGCATGTAGTAATCCGCCACCGCCCATTCATAATCCGCCAGCCGGTCGCGCAGGAACAGCAAGCGCTGGCGCGCGTCCACGGCGTACCTGGTATTGGGGTATTTCTGCAACAGCAACTGGAACGCCTGGAAGGATTTCTGCGCATCGGAAGGTTCGCGCTGGAAATTATCCCTGCCGAAGAGCGCCATGAGCGGACCCGGTGCCCGGTCGAAATACGCCACGCCCTTCATATAATAGGCGTAGTCCACGTCCTGGTGACGCGGATGCTCGCGGATGAAGCGGTCGGCGGAATCCTCGGCGGTGTCGTAGTCGTCATCCATGTAGTTGGCATAGATGAGGTCCAGCTGCGCCTGGGTGCCGTAGACATTGAAGGGGAAGCGCGCTTCCAGGGTCTGCAGGCGGCTGATGGCGGTCTTGTAGTTGCCGGCGGCGAGATTCGCCTGGATTTCCGTGTACAGTTTGCCGGCCGCCAGGGTCTCGTCCTTGGTTTTCTGCGAGGCGCAGCCCGCCAGCAGCAGGCCGGCGGTCAGGAACATCAACAGGGCTGGGCGGAATCGCATCACGGGGTCGATCCGAATGGCAGGTGCTGTTCTGCAGGGGCGCCAAGTATAACGTAAACTGCCGCGGCACCGTCTGCAGTTGGATTCCGGATGAGCCGGCGCATCATCAAAGAATGCCTGATTCCCGTCGAGCTGGCCGGTCACCGGTTGGACCAGGCACTCGCGCAGCTGTTTCCGGAATATTCCCGCAGCCGCCTGACGCGCTGGCTGAAGGACGGCCAGGTGTGGCTGGATGAGCGCGCACCGCGGCCGCGGGATGCGGTCATGACAGGCCAGCGCGTGCGGCTCACGGTGGTGGAAGAGCCCCTCACCGGGCTCAAACCCGAGGCCCTGCCCCTCGACATCCTGTACCAGGATCAGGCGCTCATCATCGTCAACAAGCCGGCGGGCCTGGTGGTGCATCCCG
>JAGWNO010000067.1 GCA_028871235.1 Gammaproteobacteria bacterium | reverse complement strand
CGAGGATGCGCCGGCCCTTGAGGAAGATGTACTCGGCGTGGTTGGGCGTGAACGGTACCGCCAGCAGTTGCATGCGGGCTCCCTCCGGCGTACGCCCGGCCTTGTGGTTATTGCAACGCTTGCAGGCCGTCACCACGTTGTTCCAGGTATCGGTGCCGCCGCGGCTTAATGGGGTTACATGCTCGCGTGACAGCTCGCTGCTGGAGAAACGCTGGCCGCAGTACATGCATAAGTGCGCGTCGCGTTTGAACAGCGTGTGGTGGTTGAGCGGCGGTACGTAATGATCGCGGGCCTTGGCGAGCGCGTGATTGTTGCCGTAGGTGGCGATGATGGAATTGACCTCGATGGTGCTCTGCAGACCCGTCCGGGCACTGATGCCGCCATGCAGCTGATACAGCAGTGAGCCGCAGCCATACGCCACCTGTTCCAGGTGATACAGACGTACCGCATCCTGGTAATCGATCCATTCGAGCGGCATGCCAGCCGCATCGGTGCGCAGCACTTCTTGCGAGAGGTCGTACACGCAATACCCCCGGCAGTTGCAAAAGTCCCTGCATTTTACTGCAGAAATCGCCTCAATATAGCAATGCCAAGTCATCCCGGGACATATTTCGCGGGTGGTGGCAAAACCCCCGGGCCGCGCCTAAACTTCACCGGGCCGCAGGAGCTATGCCGCCCATCAACGGCGTGACCCCGGGAATACCAAAGAACAATATGCCCATCAAACTCTTCGTCCCCAAGGAACAGGTTGCCGGCGAGCGCCGCGTGGCCTTATGTCCGCCCGTGGCGGTGAAACTGCAAGCACTGGGCGCGGAACTGCTCATGGAAAGCGGTGCCGGCGATGACGCCGGCTTCCCTGATAACAGCTTCAGCAGCGTACGTTTGGTCGCGGCAGCGGAGGGTGCGGCGGTCGCTGATGTGGTGTTCAAAGTGCAGGCGCCGCAACCTGTCAACATCGCGCGCATGCGGGCCGGATCCTTGCTCATCGCGCTACTGAACCCGCACCGCAATCCCGACGCGGTGAAAGCGTTGCGTGACCACAAGGTGACGAGTTTCGCCATGGAACTGGTACCGCGCATCTCCCGCGCCCAGGCCATGGACGCGTTGTCCTCGCAGGCCGCCGCTGCCGGTTACAAGGCGGCGTTGATCGCAGCGGAAAAACTCGGGCGCTTCTTCCCCATGCTCACCACCGCCGCCGGTACCATCCGTCCGGCCAAGGTGCTGGTGATCGGCGCAGGCGTGGCGGGTCTGCAAGCCATCGCCACCGCGCGCCGGCTCGGTGCCATGGTGGAGGGCTACGACGTGCGCACCGCGGCGCGTGAACAGGTGGAATCCCTGGGGGCGAAATTCGTGGACACCGGCGTGTCGGCGGAAGGCGCCGGCGGCTACGCGCGCGAACTGACCGCCGATGAGAAGCGCAAACAGCAGGAGCTGCTGGCGAAACATGTGGCCCAGGCGGATGCGGTCATCACCACCGCCGCGGTACCGGGCCGGGCAGCACCACGCATCATCACCGCGGCGATGGTGGCGGCCATGAAGCCGGGATCGGTGATCGTGGATCTTGCCGCTGAATCCGGCGGCAACTGTGAACTGACCAGGCCCGGCGAGGATCTGCGCCACGGCCACGCGCTCATCTGCGGCCCCACCAATCTGCCGAGCATGCTGGCGGAACACGCCAGCGATATGTATGCGCACAACCTGCTCAATTTCTTTGCGCCGCTCATGCGGGACGGCAAGCTCGCCATCGACTGGAGTGACGAGGTCTACGCCAAGAGCGTGCTCACCCATGACGGCGAGATCAGACACGAACCGACCCGCAAGCTGGTGGAAGGATAAAGGGTGCTGCGTGCTGAGTGCTGCGTCAAAGCCGCATTCTTTTCGCAGCACGCAGTACCCGGCACGCAGCACTTTTAACCCTACTAGGGTACGCAGGTGGAAAACATGATCAATGGTTTCATCGCACTCTACATCTTCATGCTGGCCGCCTTCACCGGTTACGAGGTGATCTCGCGGGTGCCGGTGATCCTGCACACGCCGCTCATGTCCGGTTCCAACTTCGTGCACGGCATCGTGCTGGTGGGTGCCATGGTGGCGCTGGGGGCAGCGCACACACCCTTGGAACAGGCCATCGGCTTCATCGGTGTGCTGCTGGCTGCCGGCAACGCCGTGGGCGGCTATGTTTCCACCGAACGCATGCTGGAGATGTTCAAGTCGAGTAAGGAAGGGAAGCGGGGCAAATCCGCATGAATACCCTCATGTCCCCCGCGGTCACCGACAATCTGATCCAGGCGGCGTATTTCATCGCCGCGCTGCTGTTCATCATCGGCATGAAGCGCATGAGCTCGCCCAAGGGCGCGCGCGGCGGCATCATCTGGGCCGGCATCGGCATGCTCATCGCCGGCCTCATCACCTTCCTGTGGCCGGGGATGCACAACTACATCCTAATCATTACCGCCATCTTCGTGGGCAGTGTGCTGGCCTGGTGGAGCGGCCGACGCGTACCCATGACCGCCATGCCGCAGATGGTGGCGCTGTACAACGGCATGGGCGGTGGAGCTGCGGCGGCCATCGCCGCGCTGGAACTGCTTAAAGGCGCAGCACCCAATCTCGTGTTCGCGATACTCGCGGTGCTCGGCGGCCTGATCGGCGCAGTATCCTTCAGCGGCAGCCTCATCGCTTTCGGTAAACTGCAGGGGCTCATCAAGAAATCCCTGCGTTTCCGCGGCCAGCGCATCCTCAACATGCTGGTGCTGTTGGCCGCGCTGCTGCAGGGCGGTCTGCTGGTGACCGGCATCAGCGATGGCGCGGGTTCGGTCACCGCATTCTTTGTGCTGGCGTTAGTGTTCGGCGTACTCATGACGCTGCCTATCGGCGGTGCCGACATGCCGGTGGTGATCTCGCTGTACAACGCCTTTACCGGCCTGGCGGTGGGCTTCGAGGGCTTCGTGCTGCAGAACGCCGCCATGATCATCGCCGGCACGGTGGTGGGTGCCGCCGGCACGCTGCTGACGCAACTGATGGCCCGGGCCATGAACCGTTCCATCGGCAACGTGCTGTTCAGCAACTTCGGCGAGACCGTGACAGGCGGCACCGCAGGCGTCGCCGGCAACCTGAAGCCCATAGAGGCGGCAGATGCCGCTGTAATGATGGCCTACGCCAACAAGGTCATCGTCGTGCCCGGTTACGGCATGGCCGTGGCCCAGGCGCAGCACAAGGTATGGGAACTGTGCCAGCTGCTGCAGTCCCGTGATGTGAAGGTACGCTTCGCCATCCATCCGGTGGCCGGCCGCATGCCCGGTCACATGAACGTGCTGCTGGCAGAAGCCGGAGTGCCCTACGACCTGATCGCCGACCTGGACGAAATCAACGCGGAATTCGCCAGCGCCGAGGTGGCGTTAATCATCGGTGCCAATGATGTGGTCAACCCGGATGCCCGCAACCGCCAGGACAGCCCCATCTACGGCATGCCGATCCTCAACGCCGACAAGGCCAAAAACGTCATCGTCATCAAGCGCGGCCAGGGACGCGGCTTCTCCGGCATCGAGAACGCGCTGTTCTACATGGACAATACGCGCATGCTGTACGGCGACGGCCAGGAGGCGGTGGCGCGGCTGATTCAAAGCATCAAAACTATCGAATAGGATCAAGGTCCGCCGGTGTCAGCGAGGAAAACCCCGCGGCCGCGGGGTTTTTGCTGATACCTCGAATCATGCTCAACCACCTCCGCCCCCAGGATGGCGCGCCCGCCAACGCTGGCGTAAGCCTTCGCGCTGCGCCGGTGTCATGCTTTTCCAGCGTTCGCGCAGCGCGTGGCGTTTATCCGGCGGCAGCTGCTGGAACTTCTGGAACTGCTGGCGGATCCGCTGCTGTTCCTGCGGCGGCAGCTTCTGGAAAGCCTCATAGCGCTGACGGATGCGGGCGCGTTCCTCCGGAGACAGCTTGCGCCAACGCTGCATGCGCGCGTGCGCGCGCTGCCGTTGCTCGGGCGTCATCTGTGCCCAGCGGTCAGCGCCGCGCACCAGGCGCTGCTGGCGATCCGGCGTCAGGCCGGACCATTTGTCCCTGAGGGGCGCCAGCACCTGCTGCTGCAGAGGTGTCAGGCTGTTCCAGTCACGCGCCGCGGCAGGTGCCGCCGGCAGCGGCTGGGCCACGGGCGCGCCCGGGGACGGGTCCGCCTGGGCAAAGCCCGCCGCCAGGGCCAACAGCACGGCCGCGAACAGGCGCATAAAGTTGCTGCTCATGTGCCACGCCCTCCATCGTCGTCCGTAGATTTGTCCGGCGGGTTTGCCTTGGCCGGCGGCACGTTGGGTTTGCCGTCGCGCTGCGCGGCGGCCTCTTTGGCCTTGCTGGGATCGATGCCGGCAAAAGTCATGGGATCCACCCACTGGCCATCCGCGCCCTGCCAGCTGCCGAGGAATTCCAGCAGCGCCGGATCCGCCTTGGGCGGCGGCGGGGCGGTTTTCCCGTTGCCGGCAAACGCCGGGAAGGCGCACAGCAGCACCGCCGCCATCAGCCAGGCGTGTCTAACCATTGTTGTTGCCTCCGGCGCCGTCTTGCACGCCCTGCGATTGCTGTTGGACTTCGAGCCAGCGGTAGAAATCCAGATCGGCATACATGTCCAGATTGTCATTGGTGAGCACGATGTTCACGTCGTCGTTGTTATTGACGGCGAAAGGCACCGCCGGCTGCGACACCTGGGTCCACCATAGGAAACCGCCCACCGCCACGGCGCACAGCATTGCCGCGGCACCGGCGGGCAGGGCCCAGGACCGTACCCGTCGCCGGGGTAGGTGCTGCGCCGCTACCGCTACCGCCTGCGCCCGGGCCGCGCGCAGCCGCACCGGCATGCGGGCATCCATGGCCCGCGTGCTGCCGAGAAAAGCCGCACGGGCCTTTTCGATGAATACCGCTTCAAATTCCTGATTCATGACCAATGCTCCCCCAGGCTCTGCCGCAGGCTGTGCATGGCCCGCGAAAGGTGGGTCTTGACGCTGCCTTGCGAGCAGCGCATCGCCCTGGCCGTATCCGCCACGTCCAGACCCTCCAATATACGCAGCATGAAGGCTTCCCGTTGACGCGCCGGCAAGGCTTCAAGGGCGTTTTCCAGGGCCCCCATAGCCTCCTGCCGGACCACCTGGTCGGCGGGATCGCCGCCGGCCGGGTCGGGGGCGGATTCGATGGGGTCCGGCGCATCGCCCTCCGCGTCCCGCTGGCCGCCGAAGAAGGAGATGACCCGGTTGCGCACCCTACGCCGCCGCTGGCAGTCGCGGATGCGGCTTTGCAGGATGCGGTAGAAGAGCGGCGGCCATTCCGCCTCGGGCCGGTGGGCATAACGCCGCGCCAGTTGCAGCATGGTTTCCTGCACGGCGTCAAGGGCGTCTTCGCTGTCGCGCAGATGCATTTGCGCGATGCGGAAGGCGCGCCGTTCCACATCGGCGAGAAACCGGTTCAAGCGGGCCGCTGTGTCCAGAACATCTCCCCGGAGTTGACGGCGGCAACGCCGCTGCTGTGCCGTCTCCGGCAAAGGTTATCATGCAGACCCGCGCGCCGAGCACGCGCCCTCCGGCCGGGGTTATGCACTGCACCTATCGGTTCCCCGTCCCGTCATGGCATAAGCCATGCAAGTGCTTGATGCGGAATGCAAGCTTTTGAATTTCATGAAAATCACAAACGTACAAAATTTACCCAAAGTGAACCGGCGACTTGCAGTGCAGGAACAGGCGTACATCCCTGACAAAACATCCACAAACTTATCCACAGATAATGTGGATAAGACCGGAGTCCGCCGGTGAGTGCCATACCCCGTTACCTGCGCGTGGCGGTGCCCTCGCCGCTCTACCGCCACTTCGATTACCTCCCGGCGGAACATACCGATATCACCAGGCTGCAGCCCGGCGTGCGCGTACGCATACCCTTCGGCCGGCGTGATGTGATTGGGGTGCTGCTGGAAACCGCCGCGCATACCGAGATCGCAGCCGCGAAACTGAAACGTGCGCGGCGGGTACTGGACGACACCCCGGTGCTGGGTGAAGACATGCTGTGGCTGGCCCGCTGGGCGGCGGATTATTACCGTCATCCCCTGGGTGAAGTGGTGCAGGCGCTGCTGCCGGCACCGTTGCGCCAGGGCAAGGCGGCGGAGCTGCCGGACCCGTGCAGCTGGCGGCCCACGGCAGCCGGTATCGCCGCGGACTTGGCTGCGCTGGCGCGTGCGCCGAAACAGGCGGCACTTCTGCAGGCGCTCAGGCAGCATCCGGCGGGTAGCGACGCGGCGGCGCTGGAGGCCGCGGGCGTAACCCGTGGGGCAGCGCTGCGTGCACTGGTGAAGCGCGGCTGGGCCGAGAGGACGCCGCCCGCCGCGGCCCTGGCGGGCGCGGTAACCATTGCTGCGGCCAGTGTGCCGTTGAACGCGGCGCAACGTGCCGCGGCAGACACAATCCACGCCGCCCTGGCGACGTTCCAGGCCTTCCTGCTGGAAGGCATTACCGGCAGCGGCAAGACTGAGGTGTACCTGGACGTCATCGCCGCCAGCGTGCAGCACGGCCGCCAGGCACTGGTGCTGGTACCGGAGATCGGCCTCACGCCGCAGCTGATCACGCGGTTTTGCGCGCGCTTCCAGCACGTGGCACTGTTCCACTCGGGTCTCAGCGACAACCAACGCCTCGCAACCTGGCTCGCCGCCCGTGATGGCCGGGCGCCGGTGGTGGTGGGCACGCGTTCGGCGGTGTTCGTGCCGCTGAAAAACCCGGGATTGATCGTAGTGGACGAAGAGCACGACGCGTCGTTCAAGCAGCAGGAGGGCTTGCGTTACTCAGCCCGCGACCTGGCGGTGGTGCGCGCCCAGCGCCATGCCATTCCCATCGTGCTGGGTTCCGCTACGCCGTCGCTGGAATCGCTGCACAACGTCAGACAGCGTCGTTATACCCGTCTCAACCTGCCGGAACGCGCCGGCAGCGCGCGCCATCCATCCCTGCGGCTGCTGGATATCCGCAGCCGGCCGCTGGACGAAGGCCTGTCGGATCTGCTGCTGGATGCAGTGCACCGGCACCTCGCGGGCGGCGGCCAGGTGTTGCTGTTCCTCAACCGTCGCGGGTATGCGCCCACTCTCATGTGCCATCACTGCGGACAGGTGGTCCAATGCCGGCGCTGCGATGCGCGCATGACACTGCACGGCGACCGCCGCCTGCTGTGCCACCATTGCGGCGCGGAACGGTCGCCACCGGCGCATTGCGAACAGTGCGGCAGCGCGGACTTTGGCGCTTACGGCCAGGGAACCCAACGCATCGAGGCGGCGCTCACGCGACACTTCCCGGACGCCGGCGTAGTCCGCATCGATCGTGACAGCACCCGCCGCAAGCACAGCATGGAGAAACTGTTTGCAGGCGTGCGTCTCGGCCGGCACCGCATCCTGGTGGGTACGCAGATGCTCGCCAAAGGCCATGATTTTCCGGCGGTGACGCTGGTGGGCATTCTTGACGCCGACCAGGGGTTATTCGGCACCGATTTCCGCGCCAGCGAACGCATGGCGCAGCTCATCATCCAGGTGGCGGGTCGCGCCGGCCGCGCCGACCGGCCGGGCGAGGTGCTGATCCAGACCCACCACCCACAGCACCCGCTGCTCACCCATCTGGTAGGCGAAGGGTACGGCAGTTTCGCCGCGCTGCTGCTGGCGGAACGCCGTGACACCGGCCTGCCACCGTTCGCCGCCATGGCGCTGCTGCGTGCCGAGGCCACCGGCGCCGCGGCGCCGCGGGTGTTCCTGGAAGCGGCCCGCACCAGGCTCGCGCCTCACTGTGGCAAGCAGGTGCAGTTGCTGGGTCCGGTGCCCGCACCCATGGAGCGGCGTGCCGGCCGTCATCGCGCACAACTGGTACTGCTGGCCGCGCAGCGCAGCCTGTTGCAGCGGGCGCTGGCCGCAGCACTGCCGGAACTCGATGCCCTCAAGGAAGCGCGGCGCGTGCGCTGGTCGCTGGATGTGGATCCGGCGGAAACCCACTGACAAAACCGCGCGTGCGCTTCTACGCACCGGCCGCAGACGGTAGAATCCTGTTCCTGATTTTTTGTGCCGGCCGGCAGGAAATGTTCCTTGAAACAACAGCTCGACAGCCTCCTGCACGCGGCGCTCAAGCCCCTGGCCGGCGAACTGTTCCCCAAGGATGCGCTGCCCGGCGGCGCGCTGGTCGAGCGCACCCGCGACCGCCGGCACGGTGACTTTGCCACCAACGTGGCGCTGCTGCTGGCGCGTTTCGCCAGCAGAAAACCACGGGAACTCGCCGCACAGATCATCGCGGCGCTGCCCGGATCCGGATTCATCGCCAAGGTGGAGATCGCCGGACCGGGTTTCATCAATTTCTTCCTTGCGGCCTCCGCCTACCATGACGAAGTGAAGCACATCCTTGCCGCAGGCGAGCGTTACGGCTGCAGCCAGGACGGGCGGGCCCGGCGTGTCGGCGTCGAGTTCGTGTCCGCCAACCCGACGGGCCCGCTGCATGTGGGCCACGGCCGCGCCGCGGCCATCGGTGACACCCTGGCACGGCTGCTGGAAGCCAGCGGCTGGGCGGTGACCCGGGAGTTCTACTACAACGACGCCGGCGCGCAGATCGCCGCTCTGGCACGCTCGGTGCAGGCGCGCTGCCGGGGTATCGAGCCGGACCAGCCCGGCTGGCCGGAGGACGGCTACCGCGGCGAATACATCCAGGATGTGGCCCGCGCCTACCTGGCGGGCGAGACGCCGCACGCCGATGGTCACGCCGTCAGCGGCGCACGCGACCCGGATGACCTGGACGCCATCCGCCGTTTCGCGGTGGCGTATATGCGCCACGAACAGGACCTCGACCTGCAGGCTTTCGGCGTGCGCTTCGACGTGTACTTCCTCGAATCCTCGCTGTACGCCGACGGCAAAGTAGAGGAGACGGTGCGCGAACTGGTCGCCCACGGCCATGCCTACCAGCGGGACGGCGCGCTGTGGCTCAAGACCACCGACTTCGGCGATGACAAGGACCGTGTCATGCGCAAATCGGATGGCAGCTATACCTATTTCCTGCCGGACGTGGCCTATCATCTGAGCAAATGGCAGCGCGGCTACCGGCGCGCCATCACCGAGCTTGGCGCTGATCATCACGGGTCGCTGGCACGGGTGCACGCAGGCCTGCAGGCGCTGGATGCGGGCATCCCAAAAGGCTGGCCGGAATATGTGCTGCACCAGATGGTGACGGTGATGCGCGGCGGCCAGGAGGTTAAGCTGTCCAAGCGTGCCGGCAGCTACGTGACCCTGCGCGACCTCATAGACGAGGCCGGCCGGGATGCCACCCGTTACTTCCTGGTGGCGCGCAAGCCCGATTCGCAGCTCACCTTCGACATCGACCTGGCACGCTCACAGTCCAACGACAACCCGGTGTACTACATCCAGTACGCCCATGCGCGCATCGCCAGCGTATTCCGGCAGCTTGCGGAAAAAGCTCTGAGCTGGGATCCGGCCAATGGCGAGCGACAGCTAGCGCGGCTCACGGAGGCGCACGAAGACGCGCTCATGGTGAACCTGGCGCGTTTCCCGGAGATGGTGGCGGCGGCGGTGCAGCACCTGGAACCGCATCTGCTGGCGCAATATCTGCGCGAACTCGCTACCGTGTTCCATACCTATTATGATTCCCACCAGTTCCTGATCAGCGACCGCGACCTGCGGGATGCACGACTCACTCTGGTGTCCGCCACCCGGCAGGTGCTGCGCAACGGGCTGGCACTGCTAGGCCTGTCCGCTCCAGAAAGCATGTAGATGGCAAAAGACTACAAGCACAGCCCCAAGCCCAAGGACAAACCGCGCAACGCCAGCGGCGGTCTGCCCGGATGGGGCTGGTTCGTGGTGGGCGTGCTGGCAGCGGCGGTGCTGATCGAGGGCGCACCGCGGCTGTGGCAATCCCTGCAGCCGCATGGCAAGGCCGCGTCGCTCAAAGCCACCAAGAGCAGCGTCAAATCCGCCAACACCGCACCGGCGGCCGGCACCGCTGCCACCGAACCGCATTTTGATTTCTACAAGATGTTGCCATCCTTCCAGGTGGTGATCCCCAGCCAGGACAAGGAAGTGCGCTCCGGTGACGTGCCAGGCCCGGTGAACCAGCCCGGTACCTATTTTCTGCAGGTGGGGTCCTTCCAGAGCTACGCGGAAGCGGACCGGCTCAAGGCCAACCTGGCGCTGCTGGGCGTCGAATCCGGAATCCAGCAGGTGCAAGTGAACAACGGCAGCACCTGGAACCGGGTGCGCATCGGTCCTATCAAAGACCTGAAGGAATTGAATGCGCTGCGCGCCAAACTGGCGCACAACCATATCGAACCGCTGGTCATACGCAGCAACTGATGCCGGCCTCATCCCCGGGCAGTTGGGGATGCATGCTGAATCCCTCGCCGCCGCGCCGCCTCACTGTTCCCAGCAACGGCTGAGCACATCTCGCAAGCCGTTGAAAGCATGGGATTTTCATTTCGGTGAATAAAATTAATCAGACTTATTTCATGGACTTATCAGCTCTTTCTACCCACCGCTGGCTATACCTAAAGCGCGACGATCCATCGCCATCAACCGCTG
>JAGWNO010000066.1 GCA_028871235.1 Gammaproteobacteria bacterium | reverse complement strand
CACGGCTTTTTGAAACCCTCGCCAGTATCGACCGTCACCCATTGGGCAGCGTGCCGGGAAATCTCGATTTTCACCTTCACGTGCGTACTGGAATCGAACTCGTAAGTGATCCTTTCCAGGATTTTCTTGCCGTGGTCCACGCCCTGACCATACTCAGTGCGGGTATGGCCCGCGATGGTCATCCTCGAGATGAAGGGCCGCGCACCTGTCCCGCCGCCGGTGAACATTTCATAGTGCCAGAACGACTTATCCTGCTCGTTGTAGGTATCCACCACCAGCGATTTGACGAGCTTTCCGGCCCAGTCATTGGTGAAGCTGCATACCAGAAAAGCCCCGTTCTCCGACCACTGGCAGGCCTCGGTCCAGGTCCATGTCCCGGCCTTGCCAAACGGCGTATCCAGGGTCTCGCCGTGGAATACCCATTGCCCGACGGAGACATCCAGTTTCTGCAGCGCCGGCGAAAGCGGCGGCTCGTCCGCGGCCAGCACAGGTCCGCCGAGCAGCATGGCCGCCAAAATTGCCGGCCGCGTTATACTTTTCATGTTGTCTCCTTGCCCATGGACGCACTAGACGCTTACAGAGCTAAGAACATGGGGTACATAATGATCGACCAGCAGCAGCATGAAGATCACTGTCAGGTAAAAGATGGAAAAGCGGAAGGTTTTCATGGGCAGGCGTTGGTCGCGGCTGAAGTGCAGCGCGAACGCGTAGCCCAGGAAGATCGCACCAAGGATCAGTGCACCCACGAGATACAGCAGTCCGCTCATGCCGATGAGCCAGGGCAGCACACTGACCACCACCAGCAGCACGGTGTAGAGGATGATGTGCAGGATGGTGTACTTCACACCGTGGGTCACCGGCAGCATGGGGATGCCCGCCTTGGCGTAATCCTCGCGCCGGTGGATGGCCAGCGACCAGAAGTGTGGCGGGGTCCACACGAAGATGATGAGACACAGGAGCAGCGCCCCCGCATCCACCCGCCCGGTAACCGCGGCCCAGCCGAGGATCGGCGGTGCCGCCCCGGCGATGCCGCCGATGACGATGTTCTGCGGCGAAGCGCGCTTGAGGAAGCCGGTGTAGATGATGGCGTAGCCGATGAGCGAGGCGAAGGTCAACACCGCGGTGAGCGCGTTCACCAGCAGCACCAGGATGGTCATGGATAAAAGGCACAGGATCACGGCATACACGATCACCTGACGCTCGGTCACATGCCCCTGGGGCAGCGGCCGATGGCGGGTGCGGAACATGGCGGCATCCGCACGCCGGTCCAGCAGCTGGTTGATGGCGGAAGCACAGGACGCTGCGAGACCAATACCGATGGTGCCAAAAATGAATTGCTTAAGCGGTACCATGCCGGGTACCGCCAGAAACATGCCGACCATGGCGGTGAACACGATAAGCAGCACGATGCGCGGTTTGCCGAGCTCGTAGAAATCCCGCCAGCTGGCATGGACGGCTTGCATGCTCACCCCCGCATTCCCGCTGGCTGCAGCCGCGCCCACACCGCCCAATTGAGCGCCACGGTTGCCGCTAACAGCAGCGCCGCCACGGCATTGTGAAGGTCGGCCAGAGGCAGGGGCATGGCCAGATGCACCATGCTGATACCGACCAGCACCTGGGCGACCACTAACAGGCCCATCAGGCCACCCACAATCTTCAATACGCGCTTGCGGCCCTTGAGCAGGCACGCGAGGCTGGTGGTCAGCAAGGTGATGAGCGTCACCAATGCACCGATGCGGTGGCTCACATGCATGGCGGTGCGCGCCTGACCGGTGAGGATGCCGCCCTGGTAATCCGGACCGATGCCATGCCAAGAGAGGGCCCCGGCGAAATCCATGGGCGGCCACCAGCGGCCCTGGCAGGTGGGGAAATCCGGGCAGGCGATGGCGGCATAGTTGCTGCTCACCCAGCCGCCAAGCGCAATCTGGACTACGAGTACCAGCAAAGCCGCGGCCGCGAGCCAGCGCAGCGCCGCCGTGGCGCTCTCGCCGGCACGCAGATAGCCACCGCTCTGCAGCACCAGCAATACCAGCAAG
The DNA here is from genome assembly GCA_028871235.1 of Gammaproteobacteria bacterium. Lineage (GTDB taxonomy): Bacteria > Pseudomonadota > Gammaproteobacteria > Natronospirales > REEB76 > REEB76. Next base: position 8,602 of record JAGWNO010000066.1, on the reverse strand, counting down.
GCAAAGGTGGTGAAACCACCCAGCAGATGGGCCATGACCACCGGCGGGAACAGCAGCAGGGTCACCGTCCACATACCCAGCAACGCCTGAAATACAACCATCAGCAGCAGCAACGCCGGCAATACCAGCGGCTGCCGCGGCTCATGCCGCCGCCGCCAGGCCATCACCGTCAGCAGCAGGATCAACACCGCCAGCGTACCGGCGAAGTAGCGGTGGAGCATCTCCTTCCAGGCGCGTGCCGGTTCCACGGGGCGCTGCGCATACCCGGCATCCGCATTGGCGATGGCCTGAGTGGTATCCGGCACCAGCACATGGCCGTAGCAGCCCGGCCAGTCGGGGCAGCCGAGCCCGGCGGCCGACAGACGCACATAGGCGCCCAGCACCACCACACCGAAGGCGAGGATCGCGCAGAGCATGGTGACGCGCAGAAATCCGCTGCGTGCCATGCTCATATTCCGCCGCCCTCACCCAGCAGGTGCTGCAGATCCTTGAGCAGGCCCCGCGGGTTGCCGTTGATGGGGTAACGCATGATATAGAAGCCGCGTGGATCCACCAGGTAGATGAACTTGCCGGCCTCCGCTGCTACGCCGCCGTCGCGGCTGAACTGTTCTCCGAAAATCTGGCCCCCCGGCACGGCGATGTCCGCGACCGTGAGATCCGGATGCAAACGCAGCAGTTTTACCGGGTCCCCGGGGGTACCGGTCACCAGATACAGGCGCTGTACCGCCCCGATCTTTTGCCCCATGGCGTAAAGCACCTGACGTGTCACGTAGAGTGCTTCCTGACAATCCGCATTGCAGAAGGGCGCGCTCATATACACCAGCGTCCAGCGCCCCTTGAAATAATCCGGCGATAGCGTACCGCCGGCGAGCGGCAGCGGCAGCGGCGCCATCGTCAGCTGACGCGCCGGCTTGATGAACTCGCCATGGTTGGTGGTGCCGAACTGCCAGCGATCGATGTTGAGGTACAGCACCCAGGCCGCCACCAACGGCGCCACGAATATCGCCAGCAGCACCGGCAGCAGCCAGCGTCCCGGCTTGCGCGCACCCGTGTCCAGATTTTGTTCAATGTTCACTATGTTTGACCCGTTTGCTGTTCACCACGATCCAGATGACCACCAGCGCCAATGCCAGCGCGAACCACTGCAGCGCATAGGCCAGATGCCGCACCGGCGGGAACCCCACGTCCGGCCGCCAGTCGCGTACAAAGCCGTTGGGTCCATCCGCATCCAGCAGCAGCACCGGCTGCAGCAGCCGCCCGCCGAACAGCGGTGCCAGGTCCTGATAACGCGGATACAGCATGACCTTGGGCCAGCCTGCCGGTACCGGGGCCGTCCCCAGGCGAATGCCCGGCACCGGCAGTATCCCCAGCACGCCGCGGACCTGGCGCGCGCCTCCCCCCACGTGCACATCCGGCAGCCGTTTGGCCGTCGGATCGGCCGCCAACCAGCCGCGATCCACCAGCACGGTCAGCTGCTGGGGTTCCAGCACCAACGGCGTAAGTACTTCATAGCCCACCTGGTCACCACGCGCCATGTCCGGCAGCAGCACCTGACGGGTGCCGTCGTAATGTCCCTGCGCCAGCACCTGGCGATAGCGCGGCAGACTCCTGAGCGTTCCCGCAGTCACCGCGTCGTTGAGCGACACCGGCGGCAGCGTGCCGGCCTGCTGGTACTGTGCGATCAGCGCACGCTTGTAATCGGCACGCTGCAATTGCCAGACGCCGAGGCGCACCAGCACGGCCAGCAGCAGCAGCATCACGAGTGTCGGCCACAACGTCGGACGGAACTGCCATTTGCCCATGCGCATCATGCCGTGTTAACGTGCCCTTGTTCCCGCCGGAGTCGCGTGCATGCTTGCCAAGCTTGCCGTTATCGTCATCCTGCTCATCATCATCGGCAGCCTGTTCTCCGGTATGTTCTTCATGCTGAGGGACCGCGGCCAATCCACCCGCACCGTCAAAGCGCTGACCGTGCGCATCGCGTTGTCGCTTATCCTGTTCGCCCTGCTCATGATCGGTTACTGGGTAGGGATACTGCATCCCCACGACCTGCTGCCGCCGCATCACTAAGTGCCGGAACCCGCGTCACTGTAAAGCAAGAAGCGCTGCCACACCGGCAGCGCTTCTTGTTTCCTCATCAGCGCTCCGCTTTACAGCCAGTACACGAAGATGAACAGGCCCAGCCAGACCACGTCTACAAAGTGCCAGTACCAGGATACCGCTTCGAAGGCGAAGTGATGGTTGGGCGTGAAGTGGCCCTTGAGGGAGCGCAGCAGAATCACGCTCAGCATGATGGCGCCGATGGTGACATGCAGGCCGTGGAAACCGGTGAGCATGAAGAACGTGGAACCGTAGATGCCGCTGCCAAGCGTCAGATTCTGATGGGTATAGGCCTCAATGTACTCGTGTGCCTGCAGGATCACGAAGCTGAAGCCGAGGATGATGGTGAACAGCAGGAACCAGCAGAGTTTCTTGCGGTTGCCCTGCTTGAGACCCCAATGGGCAATGGTCACCGTGAGGCCGCTGCTGAGCAGGATCAGTGTGTTGAGGGCGGCGATGCCGGTGGCGGACATGGCCTCGAACGAGCCACCCACGTTGCCGGGGCCGTTGGACGGCCAGCCGGGCTCATAGCCCTTCCACAAAAGCAGGTTGGTAAACAGGTTGTTGCTGCTGCCGCCCAGCCAGGGTTCCACGAACATGCGCGCGAAGAACAGCGCGCCGAAGAATGCGCCGAAGAACATCACCTCGGAGAAGATGAACCAGGTCATCCCCCAGCGGAACGAGCGGTCCACCTGGGTGTTGTAGATGCCGCCCTCGCTCTCGCGGATCACCGTGCCAAACCAGCCGAACATCATGAACAATATGATGAGCAGCCCCAGCAAGAAGATGTACTTGCCGAACCCCATGTCCTCGAGCCAGGTGGCCGCACCCACCATGGTGGTGAACAGACCCACCGAGCCGATGATGGGCCAGTACGTGCCATTCGGGAGGTAGTAATGGTTGCTGGCATGGGCCTGTGCTGACATTGTCTTTCTCCCGATCGTCTGGTTACTGTCGCCACTGCGGCGGCGCGTCATCTCAATCCAGATAAACCCGTCTTCAACTGTTGTTCTTGGACGGGGTGATATTGAAATAGGTGTACGAGATGGTCACCACGTTAACATCCCTGGGCAATGCCGGATCGATGTAGAAGCGGACCGGCATGTGCCGCGCCTCGCGTCCCGCGAAGGTCTCGTGAGTGAAGCAGAAACACTCGGTCTTGTGCACGTATCTGGCCGCCTCACCGGGCGCGTAGCTCGCCACCGCCTGGGCCTCCACCGCATCACTGCTCAGGTTCCGCGCGTAGAACGAGGTGCCATACAACTCGCCCGGATGCACGCGCATGCTGCCCACATCCGGCCGGAAAGTGAACGGCAGATGCGTGTTAGTGGTGGCCACGAACTGCACCAGCACGCTGCGCTCCTTATCGATGCTGCCGGCATAGGCCTCCGATGCCACTTCCACACCGCGGCCGTTCAGACCGGTGAGCCGGCATACCACGCTGTATAGCGGCACCAGCGCGAAACCGAAAGCAAACATGGCCACCACCAGCAGCAGCAGTTTGTATACCAGCGTGCGGTTATGGCGACGGGCTTTATTTGACTCGTTCACGGCAGCGCGTGTTTCCAGTGCATCACGAAAAAGAAACCGACATAAAACGCCAGCGCCACCAGCGCCACGATCACGGCGGTGCGCAGCGCCCGGCGACGGCGCTGCGGCAACGTCTCCCGCTCAGGTATGGTCATGGCTGGGGACCGCCTGCAGATAATATTCAGTCATCACGGTAGGGATGCGCCCAGATGAGCTGCGCCGCCGGCGGTTCCGTGAAACTGTGGTACGGCGGTGGTGATGGCAGCGTCCATTCCAGGCCGTGCGCGCCTTCCCAGGCCCTGGCTTCGGCCTTTTTGCCGCCGCGTACGCATTGGAATATGACAAACACGAACAGCAATTGTGCGAGACCGAATGCAAATCCCCCGATGGACGCCAGCATGTTCAAGTCGGTGAACTGTACCGGATAGTCCGGGATGCGGCGCGGCATGCCGGCCAGCCCCAGGAAATGCATGGGGAAATACAGCACGTTGGCGGAGATCGCGGTCAGCCAGAAATGCCACTTGGCGAGCGTCTCGTTGTACATGTGGCCGGTCCACTTGGGCAGCCAGTAATACACCGCACCCATAATGGCGAAGGCGGCACCGGTGACCAGCACATAGTGGAAGTGCGCCACCACGAAATAGGTCTGGTGGTACTGATAGTCAGCCGGCACCAGCGCCAGCATCACACCGGAGAAACCGCCGATGGTGAACAGGATCACGAAGGCGATGGCGAACAGCATCGGCGTCTCGAACGACAGCGAGCCGCGCCACATGGTGGCCACCCAATTGAACACCTTCACGCCCGTGGGTACGGCGATCAGCATGGTGGTGAACATGAAGAACAGTTGCGCGGTCAGCGGCATGCCTACCGTGAACATATGGTGCGCCCATACGATGAACGACAGGAAGGCGATGGAGGAGATGGCATAAACCATGGAACTGTAGCCGAACAGCGGCTTGCGTGCGAAGGTGGGGATGATCTCCGAGATGATGCCGAAGGCCGGCAGAATCATGATGTATACCTCGGGGTGCCCAAAGAACCAGAACACATGCTGGTAGAGCACCGGATCACCGCCGCCGGCGGCGTTGAAGAAACTGGTGCCGAAATACTTGTCGGTGAGCATCATGGTGACCGCGCCGGCCAGCACCGGCATCACCGCGATCAACAGGTAAGCGGTGATCAGCCAGCTCCATACGAACAGCGGCATCTTCATGAGCGACATGCCCGGGGCACGCAGGTTGAGGATGGTGGCGATCACGTTGATGGCGCCCATCACCGAGGAGATGCCCAGCATGTGCACGGCGAAAATCACGAATGGGAACGCCACACCGGTCTGCAGCATCAGCGGCGGATACATGGTCCAGCCGCCCGCCGGTCCGCCACCCGGCATGAACATGGTGGAGAGCAGCAGCAGCATGGCAAAGGGCAGTATCCAGAAACTCCAGTTGTTCATGCGCGGCAGCGCCATGTCGGGCGCGCCCACCATCATGGGGATCATCCAGTTCGCCAAACCCACGAACGCCGGCATGATGGCACCGAATATCATTATCAGGCCGTGCAGCGTGGTCATCTCGTTGAAGAACAGCGGATCCATGAGCTGCATGCCGGGCTCGAACAACTCGGCACGGATCAACATGGCGAAGGCGCCACCAATGAAGAACATGATGAGACTGAACACCAGGTAGAGGGTACCGATGTCCTTGTGGTTGGTGGTGGTGATCCAGCGCCATATACCACTGGGATGTTCGGCGTGGTGCTCGTGGGCTACGGTGGCGGTGCTCATGATTTATTCCTCATCCCGGATTCAACGTGCGGCCTTGATCTGCGACGGTTGCACCAGATCGCCGGTATGGTTACCGAAAGCATTGCGCTCGAAGGTGATCACGGCGGCAAGATCAGCATCATTCAGTATATTGCCCCAGGGCGGCATGATGCCCTTGCCGTGGAGCACGAGACTGATGTGTGCGGCCAACGGCCCATTGGGGATCGGACCACCTGCGATGGCTGGCACGTTCATGGCGGCATTACCCTTGCCGTCGGGCATGTGGCAGGCGGCGCAGTTGGCGGCATAGATCTGCTTGCCGTGCGCCATGGCTGTTGCCAGGGTCCACTGCTGCCCGGCAACAGTGTGCGTCACTTCCGCGGGCGCGGAAGCAGCCGCGGGCTTGGCGGCGGCCGGCGCCGCCGTGGGCGGGCTGGCGGCATTGCCGCCAGCCGCAACCGGTGAGACTGCATTGAAGTTCAATTCCGCCGCTGAAAACACTACCGGACTGCCGACGCTCTCCGGCTGCATGGAAGCGGGGTTGATGTAGGCGCCGTTGCCGGCCTGCATGGCGGTCACCCATTTCTGGTAGTCAGCGGCAGGCATCGCCACCACCACGATGGGCATGAAGCCATGACCGCGGCCGCAGAGTTCGGTACAGCCGCCGCGATAGGTGCCGGGTTTATCCACTTGAATCCAGGTCTCGTTCACGAAACCGGGGATGGCGTCGGTTTTGGCGGCGAAATCCGCTACGTACCAGGAATGAATCACATCGTCAGAAGTGATGAGCAGCCGCACCTTCTTACCCACTGGCACCACCAGCGGATGATCGACGTCGCGCAGGTAGTGAGGCACGGTGTCCGGATTGATGCCGGAATCAAGTTGCGCCGCGGCATTGCTGTCAGCGGCCAGCATACTGAAGTAGCTGAAGCCATCCTGCAGATAAGCGTAGTTCCACTTCCACTGGAAACCGGTGATCTTGATGGTCATGTCCGGATCGCTGGTGTTGGTCATCTTCACCAGCACCTTGGCGGCAGGGATGGCCAGCGCGATCAGGATGATGAAGGGGATGATGGTCCAGACGACTTCGAGAACTGTGCTTTCATGGAACTGGGCGGCCTGGTGGCCGGTGGACTTGCGGTGCCAGATAATGGAGATGAGTATCAGACCGAACACTACGGTGCCTATGCCCACGCACACCCAGAAAGCGTACATGTGCAGGCCGTAGACGTCCTGGCTTATGGGCGTCACACCCACGGGCATGTTGAGGTCCACGGCGCAGGCCGCGCCCGCGGCAAACATCAGCGCCAGGATGGCCAGCCCGCGCATCACCTGTCTGAACGTATTGATGACCATGCGTGTCATTCTCCTGCTGCATGCCAATCCGGCCGCACAACCATTCACATCGGGTCTGCCATGCCCCCGGGTCCGATGAGTTGTGCAAACCGTCTCTCAAATTTCTCGCGGTCCGCCTCCGTCAGACACCGGCCGATCTCGCATTCGCGGCCGTGGGAGCGGATAAACAGCTGTCGTGGGTGCAGCCGTGTCGCGGGCACCTTCACCACCAACTGCGCCCAATAGCGGCTGAATTCCTGGTGCTGCGTGCGCCGCCCCTCACCCTTGTCCACAATCACACGTTCACCAGTGACCGTGATTACCTCAGCGTAGCGTCCGTGCCGCCAGCACTGATACAGACATAGTCCCAGCAGCAGCAGCTCCACAACGGCATAGGCCAGCACTGGCCAAAAACCTTGTAGTGTGAACCACATGGCCGGCGCCAGCGTCACCATCACGATACTGAAGTAAAAGCCCCACAGGCCCATCACGGAAAGTGACCGGTTCGGAACAATCACGATGCGGCGCGTGGCCGCATCGGGTTCGACTGCCAACATGGGTGCATTCACCCCGCGGCCCGGGCCGCCCTTTCCCCCACCGCAAGGCCGGGGAACCACCGGTCGCGGCGCTATCCCGCCACCCGGGCAAATCGGTGAAAAACCGGGCGGTATGCTACTGCAAGGACTATTCCGGTGCAATGGATGATCAGCGCTTTTCCGCGCAGATCCCGGAGCTTGCACGCATTCCGGCTGCCGCAGGAAATTGCTTATCATTTCACCATCGGCTCACAGGCGTCGATACGCAATCGACCTGACTGAAAATCTGGCCGTTGATTACATCTAATGCGCAATTTCCAGCACGCGGCCGCGCAGTGCCGCATCGAAGCACTCCGCCACGACTGCATTACTGGCGCCGGGATGGTACGGAATGTCGGCCAGAAGAGGTGTGTCCAGCAATTGCTCCAGGATGGCGAGATTCTCGGCACGGCGCGCCATATCCGTCGCCACATCGTTGGCCACCCAACCCGCCAGTGCAAGACCATCGGCACGGATGGCGCGCGCCGTGAGCAGTGCGTGGTTGAGGCAACCTAGACGCATTCCCACCACCAGCACCACCGGCAATGCCAGCGCCCGGGCCATGTCCGGCACGGCCAATGTCGGTGTGAGCGGCACCTGCCAGCCGCCTACGCCTTCCACCACCACCATGTCGCTGCCGGCGCATAGCTGCTGATAGGTCCGCAGGATGTGTTGCATCTGGATGACTACGCCGGCTTCTGCGGCTGCGATGTGCGGCGCCACCGGCGGCAGGAACACGTATGGATTCACCAGCGGGTAGGGTCGAGGCAGGTTCGCAGTCCGCTGCAGCGCAAGTGCGTCGTCATTGCGCAGACCATCACGGGTCAGTGTGGCGCCGCTCGCCACCGGCTTCATGCCGACGGTCTTCAGGCCAGCGTGTGAAAACGCCTGCAACAACGCCGCGGCGACCACCGTCTTGCCCACGCCGGTGTCGGTGCCGGTGACAAACACGCCGCGCATCAGGCACCACCGGGGTGGCGATACTGCAACGCCGCCACCGGCATGAACGACGCTGTCCAGGCGGTACCGTACACCACCTCATAGGTGGCCGGCAGCCGGCCGTGCGCACGGACGCTTTCATAGGCGGCGGCCAGCCGCTGCAGTCGGCCGCGCCCGGTCAGACAGCGGGGGCGGCCGGCGGTGACATTGTGGGCACCGATGTGTTTGAGGTCCTGCATGAGCGCGCGCGTGTCCGCGTAGGTGAGTACCACCTGCTCCACGTCCATCACCGGCTCCACAAAGCCCGCACGCATGAGTGCGTCGCCCATGTCGTGCATATCGATGAATCGGTTCACGT
>JAGWNO010000182.1 GCA_028871235.1 Gammaproteobacteria bacterium | reverse complement strand
CCCCTTACCAGCAATGCCTTCCTGGTGACGGCAAAAATGTCGCGGGCGCACGGCGGCCTGCCGGCCGCCATCCTGATCCGCGGCGTGGACGCCCGGGCCGGGGCCATCTGGCCGCGCATGCGGGTGATACACGGACGCCTGTTCAGGCCGGGCCTGGACGAGGTGGTGGTGGGCCGTCAGGCGCAGCAGCTGTTCGGCAAGCTCGCCCTGGGCGATACCTTTGCATGGAACAACCGCAACTGGAAGGTGGTGGGGGTATTCGCCGATAACGGCAGCAGTCATGAATCGGAAATCTGGGCGGATGTGCACCAGCTGCAGGCGGACTACAGCGCCACCAACAAGTATACGGACATCTATGCGCGGCTCACCTCACCGGCAGTCTTCGGCACATTCAAGCATGCCCTGGAAAACAACCCGCAACTGAACGTCAATGTTACTAGGGAGAGTACAAACATCAAGGCATCAGCTGCCGGTCTGAGCGCCCTCATAACCGATGCGGGCAGCCTGGTCACGCTGCTCATGGCCATCGGCGCCATCTTCGGCGCGGTGAACATCATGTACAGCGGCATTGCCGCTCGCCAACAGGATATCGCCACCCTGCGCTCCCTGGGGTTCAGACGCCTGCCGGTGCTCAGCGTGGTGCTGCTGGAAGGCCTGGCCCTGGGTCTTGCGGGCGGAATCCTGGGGGCCGCGGTTGCCTACCTGATTTTCAACGGTTATCCCGCCGCGACCCTGGGGAACTACGTGCTGGTGGCCTTCCAGTTCGCGGTGACCCCGGGCCTGATGCTCGCCGGCATCCTGATCGCCGCCGCCATGGGCCTGGTGGGCGGGCTGTTCCCGGCCATCCAGGTGGGCCGCATGCCCATCGCCACCGCGCTCCGGGGTTCGTGATGGCGCGTGGCTGCATCATCTGCCCCAGCGATGCAACTGCCCCGCGGTGTTTCAGCGATGCCTGTGCGCAGGCCGTGTATGTCCGTTATTAAAAATTCCCCACCCACGCTGCGGCTGCACCATCCGCGGATGCTGGCGGCGGCGCTGGCGGTGGCCGCCGTGCTCATCATCGCCGCCACCGGCGTGTGGCGCCTGTCGGTGCAGCACCAGCGCCATCAACTGCATGCCGATACCGCCCATTCCCTGGACGCACTCGCCGGCCGGGTGGGCGACCAGTTGCAGGGCTACCTGGGCGCTGCCCGCATCCTGCGCAGTGAGTGGCAGCGTTACGGTTCCGGCAGCGCCGCGCAGTTTCTGGCGGACGCCGCCACCATCCACCGGGCATTCCCGGGATTCCGGGCGCTGAACTGGGTAGATGCCGGCGGCGTCATCCGCTGGGTCTATCCGCGGTCCGCCAACCGTGCCGCGGAGAATTTCGACATACGCTCGAATCCGCGTGCCTGGTCGGTGCTCCGACAAGCGCGTGCCAATGGCGACCTGGCGGTCAGCGGGCCGCTGTCCCTGCGCCAGGGCGGCGACGGCATCACGGTGTATCTGCCGCTGCAGCACGGCGGCAAGCCGCAGGGCTTCATCAACGCGGTCATCGATCCCGGGGTGCTGGTGCAGCAGGTGTATGACCCGCAGATGCGCGCCCGCTACGACCTGCGCATCAGCGACGGCGGTGACACGCTGTTCTCCTCGGGCGCCGCCCTGGCGAACCCCGCCTATGCCGTGGACTCGGACTTGCGGGTGGGCGCAAGAACCTGGGTGCTGCGCTTATCGCCGAAGTCGGTAGAGGCGGTAAATGATGGTCTGGGGCGCTGGCTGTACCTCGCCGCCATTGTGCTGGCGCTGGTGCTGGCGTATCTGTGCTACCAGATGCTGATAACCATCGACGAAAGGCGCGCGGTCAACTCGGCCACGCACCGCGTGGCCAACTATGACCGGGTGACCGGTCTCGGCAACACTTTCCTGCTCCGCTCCCACCTCC
>JAGWNO010000065.1 GCA_028871235.1 Gammaproteobacteria bacterium | reverse complement strand
TACCACAAGGTGGTCAAGTGCCCGCAGGATCTGCCGGGATACCTGCAGCAAGTGCGGCAGTTCGCGGCCGGCGAGTATGCCGACGCGCTCATGCAGGGTGACACCCTGTCTTCGCAGCAACGGGCCGCGGTCCTGTCCAGGCTCGCGGCTTACACCGGCTTGTCGCCGGATTACCTGACCAAGGCGCACCTGCGCGTCAGCCTGTTCCAGTTCATGGCGGAGCTGCAGCGCAGCCGCGGGCTGATCACCGGCCGCCTGGACTCGCGCTTCTCCGGCGCCATGTCCGACCAGCTCGCCGAATGGGCATTCAACGATCCGCAGAGCGACGCCATCAGCGGTGCATTCGTGGCGGCCTTCAACCGCTACGTGCGCGAGACCCTCAAATTCGGCAAGGACATGACCTACCTGCCGTTGAGCGAACAGGTCAACCGGGCTTGGGACTGGAAACACAAGCACGGCTTCCTGGATTTCGGCTGGCCCGGTTACACCAACGTGGCGGTGGACCTGGCTGACGCGCTGCGCTACAACCCGCATCTGAAGGTGCAGTTCGAAAATGGCTACTACGATCTGGCCACGCCTTTCTTCGCCACCGAGTACACAGTGGATCACATGCAGTTGCCGGCCAACCTGCGCGAAAACATATCGCTCAATTATTATGACGCCGGTCACATGATGTATGTGCACGTGCCGGCATTGGCGAAACTCAAGGCGAATCTGGCGCAGTTCTACGACCAGACCGAACGTCACTGAGCGTCACCGACATGACGCCCGCGGCAGCCGCCGCGGGCGTTTTTTATGAAGTGCGATCACAGGAGATATCCAGTGAACAAACTGCTGCTCGTGATCCCGCTGACCGCACTGCTGGTCACCGCCGTACCCGTGCAGGCCGACGATGCGCAGGCTGCGGCGCAGACGCTTCCCAAGGAACTGCCCGTGCTCAAGGAAACGAGTGCGGTGACGCGTCACAGCATGGTGATCAATGGCAGCACCATCCCCTACACCGCCACCGCCGGCAACCTGCTCATCAAGAACACCGAGGGCGACGCCATCGGCAGTTTCTTCTATGTCGCCTATACGGAAAATGGGGTGAAGGATACAGTGCATCGCCCGGTCACATTCCTGTTCAACGGAGGTCCGGGTTCATCCAGCATCTGGCTGCACATGGGCAGCTTCGCGCCGGTGCGCGTAGTGACCAGCGACGCCCAGGCGACGCCGCCTGCGCCTTATGACCTGGTACAAAACCAGTATTCATTGCTGGATAAGAGCGATCTGGTGTTCATAGACGCCATGGGCACCGGTTTCAGCAGAATCGTTGGCAAGGGTACGCCCAAGGATTTCTACGGCACCGACGCGGACATCGCCAGCTTCGGCCAGTTCATACAACGCTATGTGACGCTCAACAACCGCTGGAACTCGCCAAAATTCCTGCTGGGCGAAAGCTATGGCACCACCCGTGCCGCGGGGCTCGCGGACTGGCTGCAGCAGCATGGCATCGCCGTCAACGGCGTAGTATTGCAGTCCTCTTATCTCAATGCCTATGTGGATTTCCCCGGACCGCCTTTCAGCCTCGATCTGTCCTATGAACTCTATCTGCCCACCATGGCCGCGGTGGCCTGGTACCACGACAAACTGGCGGTCAAACCGGCGGATCTTGCAGCCTTGGTTGCACAAGTGCGGCAATTCGCACTCGGCGACTACGCGCGCGCCCTCGATCAGGGTGACAAACTGGGCGCTGCCGACGCACGGGCCATCGCGCAGAAACTCCACGACTATACCGGTCTGCCGGTGCAGTACCTCCTCGAAGCCAAGCTGCGCGTGACACCGGACCGCTTCGAGAAGGAACTGCTGCGCACCCAGGGCCGCACCACCGGCCGGCTGGATGCGCGTTTCCTGGGCATTGACCGGGACGCTGCCGGAGAAACAGCAGAGTCCGATGCGTCGGACACCGCCATCAATGCCGCCTATACCTCTGCATTTCACTGGTACCTGGCCAACGATCTCAGGTACCGCACCGATCTCGCCTACAAGGTGGAAAACTACCGCGAGGTAGGCAAGGATTGGGACAATGGCCAGCGCATTGATGGCCAAAAATTCCCGCTCATGGACGTGGAAGAAAACCTGAGGAAGGCGATGACGGAGAATCCGCACCTCAAGGTGTTCTCCGCCAACGGCTACTTCGATTTCGCCACGCCCTTCTTCGAGACGGAATACGACCTGGATCACATGGGCCTGGACGCGTCGCTGAAAAAGAACATCAGTTACGGCTACTACCAGTCCGGTCACATGATCTATCTGAACATCCCATCGCTGGCGCAATACAAGACCGACATCGCCGGTTTCTATGACAGTGTGGCGGGTAATTGAGAAATCCGCGCCGCCGCGACTGAATTATTTCCTGCGGCATATGGGGAACTCGTTATGAAACGCCTGCGCATCTGCTCATGTGCATGCGGCGTGCCGGCCGGTGCCGGGCTTATTTTGGATCAGGCTTGTCTCCGCCCCCGTTGGTCATGGGCGGCGTGAATTTCACGGTCACGCTGACCTGTTGGGCGGGGCCGTCCGCGCTGTTGGCGTCCAGCGGTTCGAAATACCAGCGCTTCACCGCTGCCAGGGCCGCCGCATCGAACAGGCCCGCCGGTGTGGCGCTGGTCACCTTGGGATTGGTCACCTGGCCTTGCGGGCCGATGTCGAAGCTCAAAGTCACGGAACCCGCAAGATGTCGGCTCAGGAGCTCCGGCGGATATACCGGATTCATGCGGTAGATACGCCAATGACCGGCGGTCACTATCTCGCAGCTTCGGTCCGGGGCATAAATCTCCGCCTGGTTGTGGCAGAAAAACCGGGTGCTTTCCTGATGGGCATGGGCACCGAAGAACAGCGGATAGATGAACTCCCGGTCCACCGGCAGACCGCCCGCCAAGGCGGGTTTGAAGCGCCACTGCTGCAAGGCTGCAATCACCACCGCATCGTCCGCCGCCGGCAGCTTGGAGAACATCACCCGCGGCTCCAGCACGCTGCCATCCGCCTTGACGGTGAACCGCAGCAGCATCTGCCCCTCGTCCGGACCGGCCGCCAGCGCCTGTAAGGCAGGTGTGGTGATTTCGCTCGTGGGGGTGCCGATCAGCATCGAGGGCGGCTTGGAGGCCGTCAAGGGGGCGTGCGGGGCAGTAGCGCAGCCGCCCATGAAGATGTATGGCAACAAGAAGCCCAACGCCTGTTTCATCGTTCTATGGTCCATAAGATTTGAGGTTGGAGGTGGGACGACCCCGGCGGGTGGCTACTTTAACACCCGCACCGCCCCTGCCCAAATCGAGTCTTCCCAGACCCTTTCCAGCAGCTATAATACTGTACATTCATACAGCTTTGTGATCCCCATGACCGGGCTATCCCATATTCCACGCAAAGGTCGCGGCGCGCTTTCCAACCCGCAAGGACGTTTCGAGACCCGCCAGCACGAAAGCGTCGATGATGGCTGGATGCAGGTCGATGCGGACCCACTGCCGCCCCTGGAAACCACGATTACCCCTGAACCGGCGCGCTCCATCATCAGCCGCAACCAGTCGCCGGACATCCCCTTCGCCCAGTCCATCAACCCGTATCGTGGCTGTGAGCATGGGTGTATTTACTGCCTGGACGGCAGCACGCCGATACTCATGACTGACGGGCATCATCGCCCATTGGCGGAGATCAGACTTGGCGATGAAATTTACGGTACACAGCGCCGAGGTTGGTATCGCCGTTATGTGAAAACCCGGGTACTGGCTCATTGGAGTGTCATCAAGCCTGCGTACCGCATCCTGCTTGAGGATGACACGGAATTGGTGGCTGGCGCAGATCACCGTTTTCTAACGGAGCGCGGATGGAAATTTGTCAGCGGCGTGCGCCGGCCACACCTCACCACGTGCAACAAACTGATGGGCACAAGCGCGTTTGCCTCGCCTCCAGACCAAGATACGGATTACACCCGCGGCTATTTATGCGGGCTCATTCGCGGCGATGGTTTACTGGCCTCTTACCACTACGAACGTGCCGGCCGTATTCACGGCGACCAGCACCAGTTCCGACTTGCATTGTGCGACATTGAAGCCCTGCAACGGGCTCAACGCTACCTGTATGATTGGAATGTCTCCGCTCATGACTGCCTGTTTCAGGAAGCCATCGGCAACCGCCGCACCATGCATGCAATTCGTACGCACGCCCGAGTGAGCGTCGAACGCGTTCGCGAGATTATCGCCTGGCCGGTAGACACACCTCGCAACTGGCGCGCGGGTTTTCTGGCAGGTATTTTCGATGCGGAGGGCAGCTACAGCCAAGGGATATTGCGTATCAGCAATACCGATCCCGCCATCATTGATTGGACTCGTAGCTGCCTCCAACATTTCGGTTTTCGCTGCGCTATCGAACACGTGCGCAGAGAGGGACTGCGGCCGGTGACAGTACTGCGCCTGTTGGGCGGTCTCACTGAACATCTGCGGTTTCTCCATAGCACCGATCCCGCCATCAGCCGTAAATGCGACATTACCGGCCAAGCGGTAAAAAGCGGTGCCCGGCTGCGGATAACCCGTATCGAACCGCTCAACATCACTATACGGTTGTATGACATCACCACTGGTACGGAGGACTTCATCGCCAATGGCGTGGTGAGCCATAACTGCTACGCCCGTCCAAGCCATGCGTATGTGAATCTTTCCCCGGGCATAGATTTCGAGACCCGGATCTTCTACAAGCAACATGCCGCTGCGCTGCTGGAAAAGGCGCTGCGCAGACCGGGTTATCTCTGCCAGCCCATCACCCTGGGCGCCAACACCGACCCTTACCAGCCCATTGAGCGCAGATTGCGGGTCACCCGCAGCCTGCTTGAAGTACTACAGCGTTTCCACCATCCCGTGAGCATCATCACCAAGGGCACGCTCGTCACCCGCGACCTGGACATACTCGCGGCGCTGGCGAAACAGAACCTGGCGACCGTTATGGTGAGTGTCACCACCCTAGACGCCGAGCTCAAGCGCACGCTGGAGCCGCGCGCGCCCGGTTGCTGGAGCCGCCTCAGGACCATCCATGCGCTGGCCGGGGCAGGTGTGCCGGTGGGGGTACTCGTCGCGCCCATCATCCCCATGGTGAACGACGCGGAGATGGAGAGGATTCTGCAGCTGGCCGCGAAGGCCGGTGCCTGCTGTGCGGGCTACGTGCTGCTGCGCTTGCCGCATGAATTGAAGGATCTGTTCCGCGAATGGCTGGATACCCACATGCCGTTGCGCGCCGCGCATGTCATGAGCTTGATCCGCCAGGCGCACAGCGGCAGGGAATACCGCGCGGAATTCGGCACCCGCATGCGCGGCACCGGCCAGTATGCGGAGCTTCTGGCCGGCCGTTTCACTCTTGCCTGCAAACGCTACCAGCTCGAGCACGGACGCCGCATGCGTCTCAACAGCGGCCATTTCCGGCCGCCGCCCCCGGATGGCCAGTTGAGCCTGTCGCTGGATGAATCCGCGATACCCTTCAATGCAGGGCATCCTTGAACTGCTTGACCGATTCTCCCCTGAGGGATTCCAGTTCCCGGACCACCAGCTTGGGGTCCATGAGGTTGATCTCCACCAGCCGCTTGAGATGTGCAAAACTCTCCGGATCCCGCGCCTCCCAGCTGCAGCCGATATGATCGCCGCTCACGTGCACCACCCTGGCATCCAGCTCCAGCTTGATGAGTTCCGCCAGCCGCCACTCCACCCGCAGCCGGTCCCCCTCCGCGGCCCGCCAATCGGCGGGACAACGGGCCAGAAAGCCGCGCAACGAGACATCCAGCAGCTCGCATTCCTGGACCGCGTCCCCCTCGCGGACGCGGATTACCGAGGAAAACCGGAAGCGTCGGAAACGGCGCCGTTCTTCAGCGGACTTGGCGGTCACTTTTATTGTGTCCCATCAGCAGCGAGGCGCCTCTAGTATAGTCAGCAAACCGTGGTTATTCAGTCCGTCGGCGCGTAAATCGCGCCGCCGCCAAACTCGTCGTCAGGACCGATCGCCGGGGTCCGGCCTTCACAGCAGCGCCCTAATCTGGTAGTTAGGAGCCGCTACAAGCGGGGCCCGACGGGGCCTGCGCGGAAAAACCGGTCAGCCGGCCGATTCAGCCATAAAACGGACGACACCATGACGACACCGAAAACGCCTTCCCGGACGCTGGGATTCACCACCCTGTTCCTGATCGAGATGTGGGAACGCTTCGGCTACTACGGCATGACCGCCGTGGTGGTGCTGTTCATGGTGCAGCAGCTCGGCTACGCGGATGACCGCGCCAACCTTACGTTTGGCGCCTTCAGTGCCATGGCCTACGCCATTCCCGCCCTGGGCGGCTGGATCGGCGACCGGGTGCTCGGCAGCCGGCGCACGGCGCTGCTCGGGGCCGTGATGCTCGCCATCGGCTATGCCATGCTCGCCATCCCCGACCCGGCGCTGCTGTTCGCGGCGCTCGGGGTGGTAGCGGTGGGTGGCGGGATATTCAAGGCCAACCCCGCCAACCTGATCTCCAAGCTCTACGAGGGCGATACCGCCAAGATAGACAGCGCCTTCACCATGTACTACATGGCGGTGAACCTGGGTGCCACCGTCTCGCAGATCGCCACGCCGCTGATCGCCGTGTGGCTCGGCTGGCACGTGGCCTTTGCAGTGTGCGCCGGCGGTCTGGCGGTAGGCATCGTGAACTATCTCGTCATGCGCCGGTTCCTGGCACACGTGGGCTCGGAACCCGATTTCCACCCCTTCCCGTGGCTGCGCCTGGGACTGGTCGTGGCCGGCGCACTGGTTGCCATGATACTGGTCACCGCCATCATCCAGAACCTGGGCGTGGCGCGTGCGGTGGTGTGGCTCGCGGGCCTGGCACTGCTTGCGATCTTTGCGGTGCTCCTCTGGAAGGGCAGCCATCAGGAACGCAAGGGATTGTGGGCGGTGCTGGTACTCACCGCGGAAACCATCCTGTTCTTTATCTTTTACCAGCAGATGTCCACCTCGCTCACGCTGTTTGCGCTGCGCAACGTGGACCTCAGCATCAACTTCCTGGGCCTGCACTACGCGGTGCCCGCCGGCCAGGTGCAGGCGCTGAACCCCATCTGGATTTTCATCCTCAGCCCGTTCTTGGCTTGGTTCTACCACCGCCTGAGCCAGGGCCGCGGTGATTTCCACATCGCCAGCAAATTCGCCATCGGTTTCGCGGTGCTGAGTCTGGGATTCTTCACCTACGGTGTAAGCGGCCTGTTCGCCGTGGGCGGCAGAGTGTCATTTGGCTGGATGATCGCGGGTTACGGCCTGCAGTCCCTGGGCGAACTCCTCATCAGCGGCCTGGGGCTCGCCATGGTGGCGCGCTACGTGGGACCGAAGCTGCGCGGTTTCATCATGGGCGCCTGGTTTCTCGCCACCGGCATTTCCCAGTACCTCGGCAGTTTCGTGGCGAACTACGCCGGCGTGCCCCAGGGCGTCACCGACCCGCTCAAGACCCTGCCGCTCTACACCCATTTGTTCAACGCTCTGGGGATAGTGGCCGTCATCGGCACGCTGCTCGCCGCCGCCATCGTACCGCTCATGAAACGCCTGTCGGTCGTGGAGCCGGCGCCGGCTCTGCCGCCGGGCGCGCCCCGCACCCTTGCCGCAGAAGAATGAGCGGGTGCGCACCCCGCGGATTGCAGCAGGGGCCGGCCCTGCGCGTTGACTGGATGCGCTATCAGGACCCTGTCCGCAAGCGCCGTGTCCAGGCGGCGAGGTTCACCAGCAATTCGGCGATCAGCTTGCGCGCCGTCTCATCCGTGAGCCGCCCCGCGGCATCGAATCGGGTATGCGCCTGGGCGATCATCACCTCCGGCTTGTTGATGGGATGCATGTTGAGGAACACGCAGCACTGGCGCAGGTGATACTGGGCCCGGGCCGTGCCCAAGATGCCGCCGGCAGCGCCCATGATGGCCACCGGTTTTTCATTGAAGGGCTGATCCGGCGGCCGTGAGGCCCAGTCGATGGCGTTCTTGAGCACCCCCGGCACGGAATAGTTGTACTCCGGCGTGACCATCAGCAGCGCATCGGCGGCGCGGATTTTCTCCCGGAACTGCTCCACCACCGGCGGGAAACCCTGGGTGCGGATATCCTCGTTGTAAACCGGGATGGGCGCGATATCGAATGTCTCGATCTGCATTTCCGCCGGCTGCAGCTCCACCGCGGTGCGCAGCGCCATGCGGTTGTAGGACCCCTGGCGCAGGCTGCCGGCAAACCCCAGAACGCTGATCGGCATCAGTCTCCCTCCTGCAGTTATTAAATCAGTGCGTATGCGGTTCCCGTCGAAACGCCGTCATCCGCATCCAGCGGCAGCGGATCACCGCTGAAATCACGCCCGCCAGTATCCTACACGCGCCCGCATTGATGCAGGCACTGATACCCGCAAGCGCGCAGCAGGAAGTCATCGGGCAAGCGGCGCTGCAACCCCGATCGGGGTTGCAGCTCATCAGCGGCAGGCAGGGAGCGCGGCTGCCTGGCGTACATGACGGGGTGACGGACCCGCTGCCCAGCCCGGCGCGGTTTCCCCCGGCCCTTATCGGCAGGCGGCCGTGCCGGGGATTCCCCCGGATCTCGACGGCCCGGACTGCGGGCCGCGGCGTTGGAATTCAGCCCCGCACTGTGCTAAGAATGGCCAGCCCGGCCGTCTCACAGCGGGGCGCTTTTGCAAGGATTGATCACCACCGATAACCGAGGAGTACCAGAATGAAGAAGCTGTCAGTAATTGTGCTTTTGGGGTTGCTCTACGCAGGCGCAGCGGTGGCCAAGGACAGCACCGGCTGCGGCGCCGGTTCCATCATCTTCGACGGCAAGACCGGCGTGTTCCCGCAGATCCTCGCCGTGACCACCAATGGCTCCACCGGCAACCAGACCTTCGGCATCAGCTCCGGCACCCTGGGCTGCGACCAGAACGGCACCATCAGTTCCAGCGTGAAGCTCAGCATGTTCACCGGCTCCAACATGGAGCATCTGGCACAGGACATGTCCAGGGGCCATGGCGAGGCGCTCGCCACCATGGCCGACCTCATGGGCATCAAGGACCAGGACAAGGCCGGGTTCTATGCGCTCACCCAGAGGGACTTCGCCCGCATCTTCCCCAACGACAGCACCACCGCGGATCATGTGATCACCACGGTGAAAGCGGAGATGTCGAAGGACCCGGTGCTTGCCAAGTACGTGTCCTGATTTAAAACCGGTTTGCTGACACCGCACCCGGAGGCTCCGCCTCCGGGTGATTTTTTGCCGGCAGCCGGCAAGCATGTACCGCCCCTGGCTCATCCTGGTCTGTCTGTGCCCGTGCCTGCTCCCGTACCCAAGTGCCTGGGCGGCGGATCAGGCATATCTCCAGCAGCTCACCCGCGAGGCCGGACAGCGGCAACTGCAGGCTGCACCGGAATGGCGCGCGCTGCTGCATTACAAAGCCGATCTCCTGGGCGGCGGCTACACCAGCGAGGCGGTCACCCCCGGTTTCTTCCTGGCTGCCGGCGGCCGTACCCATCCCGGCGCCGAATTGCGGGCCACGCTCGCCAGTTTTTTCGCGGCGCCCGCGCCGGGTGACCCGGATGCCGGCAGCCAATGCCGCTTCATCGCCCGCTACCGCTGGCTGAAACAGGAATTGCACTTCGACCCGGCGCGCCTGCCGCAAACCCCCTGTCCGCATTTCGACGCCTGGTACCGGGCCATCGACCCGGACCGGCTGGTGCTGATATTCCCCGCGGCCTACGTCAACAATCCATCGTCCATGTTCGGGCATACCTTCCTGCGCTTCGATCATCCCCGGCAGCCGCGCAACACCCATCTGGAATCCTACGCCGTCAATTTCGCCGCCCAGACCCGTGAAAGCAACGGTCTGATCTTCGCGATCAAGGGACTCACGGGACTTTATCCCGGGGAATATTCCCTGGAGCCGTACTACAAGGCGGTGAACGCCTACAGCGACATCGAGAACCGCGACATCTGGGAGTACCAGCTTGATTATTCGCCGGCGGAGATCCGCCGCATCCTCGAGCATGTCTGGGAACTGCGCGACGTCGCCTTCCGCTACTACTTCTTCAACCGCAACTGCTCCTACGCGGTATTGGCGCTGCTGGACGTGGCGCGGCCGCAGCTGCGGCTCACGCACCGCTTCGTCTATCAGGTGATCCCCAGCAACACCGTCAAGGCGGTGCTCGCACAGCAGGGCGTGCTGCTGGAAACCACCTACCGGCCGTCACTGCTGGCGCGCACGCGTTATCGCCTGCAGCACATGGACCCCCATGATCGGCGGCTGGCCCTGGATGTGGCCACGCGGCAGCTCCCGCCGGACGCCTCCGCCATCACCGCACTGGCGCCCGAGCGGCAGGCGCTGATCTATGAGTCCGCTGCCGATTACCTGCTCTACCAGGGCAATCGCGGTCAGCTGCCGAAGCGCGACTACGGACCGCTCACGCTCGCCATCCTGCGCGCCCGCAGCCGGGTGCAGTCGCATGAGGTCTTGCCGTCCATGCCGATCCCGGATACCGACCCGGTGCTGGGCCATGGCTCCAGCCGCAGCAGCCTGGATGTCGGCCGGCTCGCGGGCGAGGACTACCGGGAAATCGAACTGCGTGCCGCCTACCATGACCTGCTGGATCCACCGGCCGGATTCGTGGACGGCGCCCAGATCGACATGTTCGCACTGGCATTGCGCGACAGCGGCCCGCGGCACAACACCCGTCTC
>JAGWNO010000064.1 GCA_028871235.1 Gammaproteobacteria bacterium | reverse complement strand
TACCCCGTGTATCGTTTCGTCGCCGGCGGCACACCCATCGAGCTCACGGTGTTTGGTGTGGATGGCATCCGTGAATCACCGGCAAGCCCGGTGGATGGAAAGCCGATGCGGCGCGCGTCGCTGCGCGAGCTTGATGTGTTGCTCGCGGTGGGGGATTAGCGCTGTTCAATGCCCCGCACGCTACATCGCCTGCTGCATGCGGGCGGCGGAATAATGCTTGCTTCAATGGAGTGCAACCGGCATTTCGGTAAGGGTGAATTTCACGTTCCGCCCGGCTGATTGTGAAAGCGGCGCACAGGCAGTTGCCTAAATCGGCAACAAGACAGACGGCGGCATCCGGTTATTGGTCAGTAACAGGCCCTTTCCGCATGATGCAATCCAACTCAATCAATGCCAATGAGCTGCGATCCCGGCTCACCGGGTATAAGCCCGTCAGCGCGTAGCCGGCTTCCTGAAAGCGGGCCAGTGATTGGAGATATCGGGGCATCCCTGCGTAAATCGGCTGGACGGATATCTCTGTCTGCAGCGCCTCGATGCGAGGCAGCAAGCCGATGGCGCCCGCAAATACCTCAAGGTCATAACCCTGGGTATCCATTTTCAGAAAGATACGCGGGTTTTGCAGGCCTGAAAGGATTTCCGAACGCATCTCGTCGAGAGTCCTGATCTGGACCAGTTCCAGACTCACGATGGGGACGGAGTCGGGATATTGTTCTTTGGAATAATTATTGGGCTCGAGAAATGACGAGAAAACAGAGGAGCGCGTCACCTGTATTTCTCGCTCGGCGGATTTTGCACCCAGCGCACATTGGTACACACGCCATGCCGGATCGGTCTTGGTGTTTTGGGCGAGTTCCGCAAACGTCGCCGCCACAGGTTCGAAGGAGATGAGACGACCCCGATAACCGTTTTTCCTGAGGAGCGCGCCGTACTGGCCGATGTTGGCGCCAACGTCGATCACGCAATTTATGTCGAGCAGCCTGAACAGTTGCCGAAGATGTGCTGCGACGGTCGGCTGGTCTTTGCGGATGTGCAGGAGTTCAAAACCGAAGAGTCGCGCGAGTTCCTTGTGGATTTTCATAAGCGCCGGCGTGTCATCGTCGCGGACAATGCGATCAATAACTGCCGCTGGACCCAGACCAGAAAGCTCGTTATCAGCTGCTTTCTGCAGGACCCCGTGGCAGCTATATGCGCTTGCCGATCTCCATGTAATCCCGCTTGGCGGTACCGGTGTAAAGCTGCCGTGGACGGCCAATCTTCATATGCGGGTCGGCGATCATCTCTTGCCAGTGCGCCACCCAACCCACGGTCCGGGCGATGGCAAACAGCACCGTCATCATATGCACCGGGATGCCCAGCGCCCGATAGATGATGCCCGAGTAGAAGTCCACGTTCGGGTAGAGTTTTTTTTCGATGAAGTATTCGTCCTTGAGGGCGATTTCTTCGAGGCGCAAGGCGAGTTCGAGCTGCGGATCATCGGCCCGACCGAGCTTCTGCAGCACTTTGTGGCAGGTGGCGCGGATGATCTTGGCGCGCGGATCGTAATTCTTGTAGACCCGATGACCGAAACCCATGAGGCGGAAGCCGGCGTTCTTGTCCTTGGCCTTGGCGATAGCCTTGTCGATGTTTTTCACATCGCCGATTTCCTTGAGCATGTTGAGCACCGCCTCGTTGGCGCCGCCATGGGCCGGGCCCCACAGAGTGGCGATGCCGGCGGCGATGGCCGCGTATGGGTTGGTGCCGGAACTGCCGGCGAGCCGCACTGTGGAGGTACTGGCGTTCTGCTCATGATCGGCATGCAGGATGAACAGCAGATCCAGCGCCTCGGCGGAGACCGGGTCCACGTGGTATGGTTCCGCTGGCACCGAGAACAGCATGTTGAGGAAGTTATCGCAGTAGCCGAGCTCATTCTTGGGGTACACGAATGGTTGGCCGGTACCGTGTTTGTAGACCGCAGCAGCCAGAGTCGGCATCTTTGAGATGATACGGTGCGCGAACACTTCGCGGTGCTTGGGGTTATGAATATCGGTGGAGTCGTGATAGAAGGCCGAGAGCGAACCGACTACGGCAGTCAGCATGGCCATGGGGTGGGCGTCATAATGAAAGCCGGTGAAGAACCTCAGCACCGCTTCGTTCACCATGGAGTGACGCTTGATTGAATTGGAGAACGCCTCAAACTGGATATTCGTAGGCAGTTCGCCGTACAAGATCAGGTAGGCCACCTCCAGGAAGCTGCTCTTTTCCGCCAGCTGTTCCACCGGATAACCACGGTACAGCAGCACGCCCTTCTCGCCGTCAATGAAAGTGATCTTGCTTTCGCAGCTGGCGGTGGCCACGAAGCCCGGATCGAAGGTGAAGATCTCCAAGTCCCTGTACAGCGTGGCGATGTCCAGCGTGGCGGGGCCGAGGGTGCCCTCGCGTAATGGCGGTGCGCTGGTCTTGCCGCTGGGATCGCTGAGTTTATATATCTTGTTGCTCATGCCGGATCTCCCGAAAATCTCCGGGGCAGGGGGCCCGAATTCAGGGCGGGGCCGGGGACGGGGTCACGCTCGAGGCGGAATACCACGCCGCGGGCGGAGCGCCCTGGAAGCCTGGTGCACTGGGCGGAAGGAACAAAGCCGCGGCAGCGGCGGGGTTCCGTGTCCGGGTCGAAACCGGACTGTGGCAGTATAGCACCAGCCATCAGTGCGCCCCTGACCCGCAGTCAGCGCTGCTCGGGTAAGGGCAGCAACACCGCTTCCGCCCGCAGGTCCATCTCCGGGTGGCCCTTGTAAGCACGTAACCAGCCACGCACCAGCACCCGATGGTCCTTGAGGCCCGGCAGTGCGCTGCTGAAATAACGGTAATCGTCCGCCGGTATCCACAGGGGGATCTGACCGTCGAGGGTCAGCCGGATGCCGGCGCTCGTGGGATGCACCGAAGTGATGGTGCCAGTGAGTATCAGGAATACTCCCGGCCGTGGATTTTCCACGGTGGCGGCTTCCTCGACGAGTGGCGACTCCCGCGACCAGATGGCAAGTTTTTGGGTGCGGGCGGTTTTTTCCGCAGTGGCATAGCAGTTGAGGCGTTCAATATTGGGCGGCTCGGCGATGACCACCGCGAGGCCGGCACGGATGAGTTGCAGGCCCAGGTCTTCGCCGTGCGGAGTAATCAAATAGGCGAGCGTGCGGCCGTGGTAATCGTATGGCTGGAGACCGGGTTGCAGTTGCACGTACCCCGCCGACGGCCTGAGCAGTTTTGTCAGGGCCTCACGGGCCGCGGCGGCATAAGGTTGGTCGGCGGCACCGGCGTGACCCAACTCCATGGCATTGATGCCGATAAGCCGCACATGTCGTCCGTCCGTGAACACCACCGTATCTCCATCGATGACATGCCGAACCGTGGCTATCTCCAAGGTTGGCGGTGTGCCGCAGTCATCCGCCCAAACAACACCGGCCAGTGCGGGGAACAGCAGGACCCCCAGAAACGACAGGCGCCTTGCGGCGCCTGTCGTGGCATGAGTCTTGGTCCGGTTCAAGCGGATTTGCGCGCGTATTTCTTGCGGAACTTATCCACCCGGCCGGCGGTGTCCACAATCTTTTGTTTGCCGGTAAAGAACGGATGGCAGCTGGAGCACACTTCGATATGCAGGTCCCGGCCGAGTGTGGAGCGCGTGGTAAAGCTGTTGCCACAGCTGCAGGTCACGGTAATCTGCTGATACTCGGGGTGGATGCCGGACTTCATGGGAACCTCTGGGAATTCGCTGGCAGGGGCATTTCAAAAGGGCGCGCATAATAGCGCGCCCCCCCTCAAGCAGCAAGCCTTGATCAAACCAGGTAGTCATCTCGATTTGTGACGGATGGTTATGGCGCACAAATGAAGCACTTCTCTAACTCATGTGAGTTAACTGGCTGGGGTTAAACGAAAAACCACTTTGTCCACAAAAATTGTGGGTAACTCTGTGGATAGAATGCGTTTGGCTTCTGCCAAGTACCTGTCGATGCTGGCTTTGTTACCCAACGACGAAATTTTAGGCAGGAAAATAAATCATTTTAATTCAACAAGTTATATATATATGTCTGATGGATGTTGCGGAACATGCCACGGCGGTTCCACGCTTGAGACGCCGGCAAAGCAGATGTGCATAACCTCTTGTTCGGAGCTAAGAAAGCCTTCAGGAAGCCACTGTGGCCTCATGGCCCGGGATGGCCAGCAGCCGGTCGAGCCGCAGTCGCCGCTGGTCGCCATTGGCGGTGTGGGCCACCAGGAATTCCTCACCGTCGCGGGTTTCCAGATCCTCCGGCATGAGCACTTCAAGATGGGTCACGCCGTCCGTATCCCGCCAACGTACTCGCAGGGGCGTGCGGTGCAACACCGCCACTTCGTATTGGCTGTAAAGATCGCAAGAAATGGGCCGGTAGTCGGTCACGAGCGCTGGCGTGGTTGCATTGCCACCAAGTGTAGGTCTTAAAGCATAGCGCGTGCAGCCGCAGACCGGGCATGGCCGGACAAGGGCCTGTCCGGCAGGAAGCGGGACTGCAACTCATTGAGATAGGTATGACCGCGGGGGGTGGGTCTCCACCGACCATCAGTCATTTGCAGGAGCCCTGCGGACGACGCCTGTTCCAAGGTGGCGCGCACGCTGCTGAACGGCAGGCCGGTGCTGGCTTCAAATTCTGCGGCACTGAATCCCAGGCTCAGCCGCAGCTGGTTCAGCATGAATTCAAAACAGCGGTCGGAGCCAACAATCTCCATGAGCCCACCGATACCGGCGGGGGTGCCGGCAGCACGCAGGTAGGTCGCCGGATGCTTTACCTTCCACAAGCGGATGATGCGATCGGTGGCGGCTTCTGTGAGTTTCGCATGGGCGCCAGCGCCAATGCCCAGATAGTCGCCGAAGCGCCAGTAATTGAGATTATGCCGGCACTGCCGGCCGGCGCGCGCATACGCAGAGATTTCGTACTGTTCGAAACCGCGGGCGTGCAGCAGTGCCTGACCGGCCTGCTGTATGTCCCAGGTCTTGTCATCATCCGGCAGCGACGGCGGCTGCGCATAGAACAGCGTGTTGGGTTCGAGGGTGAGCTGATAGTAGGAGAGATGCGCTGGTTTAAGCGCCAGGGCGCGCTCAAGATCAGCGCACGCCTGCTCCACATTTTGCTCCGGCAAACCGTACATGAGGTCCAGATTGAAGTTGGCGATGTCCGCCGCGTGCGCTTCTGCGGCAGCGCACAACGCCTCATCGCTGGTGTGAATGCGGCCGAGCACTTTGAGATGCGGTGGATGGAAGCTCTGCACGCCGATGGACAGACGGGTAACACCGGCCTTCCTGTACTCCGCGAAGCGCCCGTGCTCCACTGTGCCGGGATTCGCCTCCAGGGTGACTTCCGCATCCGCAGCGAATGGCAGCCGCTGGTGCACCGCGGTGAGAATGCGGGCGATGCTTTCTGCACTGAACAGGCTGGGAGTGCCCCCGCCGAAAAACACGGTTTCTATCTGTCTGTCCGCGACTCGTGGCAGGTCCTGCTCCAGATCACGGATGAGTGCTGCCACATACTCCGCTTCCGGGAGTTTGTCACGGAGAGCGTGGGAATTGAAGTCGCAATAGGGACATTTGCGTACGCACCAGGGCAGGTGCACGTACAGTGACAGTGGCGGAGTGGTGAGCATGGCACCGGGCAAGAAAACGGTGTCAGCCGGGAACCGCGGTGAGCTGGGCAACCAGTTTGCGCAGCGCCTGACCACGGTGGCTGAGACGGTTCTTGTCCGTCGGACCCAGCTCGGCCGATGAGCACTGCCTCTCAGGTACCAGGAACACCGGGTCATAGCCGAAACCGTTTTTGCCGCGGGGCGCTTCCAGGATGCGGCCTTCCCACACGCCTTCGCAGATGAGCGGCGCGGCATCGGCCGCATCGCGCAGGTAAGTCATGCTGCAACGGAAACGCGCTGTGCGTTTTTCCATGGGTAGGTACTGCAGATCCCGCAGCAATTTATTGATGTTGTCGGCATCACTGGCACCTGGGCCGGCGTAGCGGGCGGAATAGATGCCCGGCGCGCCGTGGAGCGCGTCGACCTCCAGGCCAGAGTCATCGGCAATGCTCGGCAGCCCCGTCTGGCGAGCCGCATTGCGGGCCTTTAGCAGGGCGTTTTCCACGAACGACAATCCCGTTTCCGGCGCCTCCCGCACCTGGAACGCTGTCTGTGGCAGCACCTGGATGCCGCTGTCCGCAAGCAACGCTTGCAGTTCCCGCAGCTTGCCTGGGTTGGAGGTGGCCAGCAGCACTTTCATTACTTTGCCAGCGCTTCGCGCTGCCGGGCGATGAGTACGGCGATGCCGTCATCGGCGAGCCTCAGCAGTTTGTCCAGTTCATCGCGACGGAAAGCATGGCCTTCCGCGGTACCCTGAATCTCCACGAATGCCGCGGCGTCGTTCATTACCACGTTCATGTCGGTCTCTGCTTGGGAGTCCTCGCCGTAGTCGAGATCCAGCATCGGTTCACCGCTGACGATGCCGACTGATACCGCCGCCACGGCGCCGTGCAGCGGGTCTTTTCTCAGCAGGCCACGCTGGCGCAACGTATGCACCGCGTCCACCAGCGCCACGTAGCCGCCGGTGATTGCCGCGGTGCGCGTGCCGCCGTCCGCCTGTAGTACGTCACAATCGACGGTCAGGGTGCGCTCCCCGAGGGCTTCGAGGTCGACCACCGCCCGCAGTGCGCGTCCGATGAGCCGTTGGATCTCAAGGGTCCGTCCACCCTGTTTACCGCGGGCGGCTTCGCGTTCGCTGCGTACATGCGTGGCGCGCGGCAGCATACCGTATTCCGCTGTGATCCAGCCTTTGCCGGCGCCTTTGAGGAACGCAGGCACGCGTTCTTCAACACTGGCTGTGCACAGTATGCGGGTGTCACCGCAACTGATCAGTACCGAGCCCTCGGCATGTTTGGTGTAGTGTCGCGCAAGCGTCACCGGACGTAATTCATGGGGCGCGCGGCCGTGGGTGCGCATATAAAGCTCCCTGTGACATGACTGGTGATGCGGGTACCGCCTAGCCCTGCCAGCGCAGCGCCGTGGCGGTGACGTTGTCGCTGGACGGTGATGCGCGCGTCTCGGCCTCGGCGGCGAGGGCTTCGAGCGTGGTGCGCAGCTCCAAGTTGCCGCCCAGTTGCTGCGCCATATGGGCATCGCTGAGCGGTGCCCACAGACCGTCGGAACACAACAATAGCACGTCGCCCGCCAGGATCGGCCGCGGCTCCGAGACGCTGATAGTGGGCAGTTCCGGGTCACCACCGAGACACTGATCCACGTAATTGCGTAACGGGTGCAGGGCCAAGTCCGCGTCGTTGAGTAATCCCTGCTGAGCCAGTATTTCCACGGCGCTGTGATCACGGGTGCGCGCGAGGATGCGGTTATCGCGGATAAGATACACGCGACTGTCACCTACATGTGCCCAGCAAGCGGTGCCATCGGCTACGAAACAGGTGGTGATGGTAGTGCGCGGCCGCAGCTCCGTATCCAGTTCCTCGCCCAGCGATACCACCGCGTGGTGGGCTTCAGCGATACTGGCACGCAGGAATTCGACGGGGTCGAGGATGCTGCCGGTGGTGCGCAGGAACCTGTCCACCAGCGTATGCACGGCGGTTTCGGCGGCGACATCGCCGCCAACATGTCCGCCCATGCCATCCGCCACGGTCAACAGGATGCGGTTCTCCATCGTTACGATGTCGGCCCGGTCCTGGTTTTCGCTGCGATTCCCCTGGCGGGTTACCTGGGCGGTTTCAACATTCACAATAATGGGCCTCTTTATTTAGCTGCTGGCTTTCGGCTGGCGAGGCGTTTAGCTTACCATTTTGCTTTGCAGCCACGGCACAGCAGCCAAAGAGACCTAATATGACTCGCAGCATGACGGGATTTGCGCGCGGCGAGGCCCGCGGTGCTTTCGGTACGCTCATCTGGGAATTGCGTACCGTCAACCATCGATACCTGGATGTAAGCCTGCGGCTGCCCGAGGAGTTGCGCAGCTTGGATCCGGAATGCCGCGTGCGTATCAACGCCGCAGTGCGTCGCGGCAAGCTGGATGGGCAGCTGCGCTTGGAGCCGGCGACAGCCGCGCCGCTGGCATTGGACGAGGAACGCGCTCATGCCGTAGCCGCCGCGGCCGCGCGCGTGGCGAAACTTCTGGGCGATGCACAACCGGTGGATCCACTGGAACTACTGCGTTGGCCCGGGGTGGTGAAGCAACCGGAAACGGAGATGGAGACCACTGGTGGGGAGGCCTTGCGGTTGTTGGATGAAGTTCTGATGAGCCTTACCACCATGCGGAGGCGCGAGGGCGAGCGCATCGTAGCCATGCTCCAGGAACGCGCCCGGCGTATTCTCACCCTCGTCGCTGAAATCCGTCAGCAGGGTGGCGAAATCCGCGCCGGCCTCCATGATAAATTGCGCGCCCGCTTCGAGGAGCTGAAACTCAGTGTCGATGGGAATCGTCTTGAACAGGAACTGGTGCTGCTGTTGCAGCGGCTGGATGTGACGGAGGAGTTGGATCGGCTTGACAGTCATGTTACGGAACTGCGGACCGGTCTTAAGGGAGATGAAGCGGTGGGCAGGCGTTTGGATTTTCTCATGCAGGAATTCAACCGCGAGACCAATACCTTGGGTTCCAAGACCCAGGATGCCGCCATCACCCGCCAGGTGGTGGAACTGAAAGTGCTCATCGAGCAGATGCGCGAACAAGTCCAGAATATCGAATAGCAAGCATGCAAAAACGCGGCCAATTGTTTCTGATGAGCGCGCCTTCCGGCGCTGGCAAGACCAGTCTCATGCATGCGCTGCTGCAGCAGCATCCGAATCTGCGTTTTTCGGTTTCCTTCACCACCCGGGCGCGGCGTCCTGACGAGACCGATGGCCGCGATTATCATTTCGTAAGCGTCGCGGAGTTCAAGCGCATGGTTGCGGCCGGGGAATTCCTCGAGCATGCCTGCGTGTTCGACAACTATTACGGCACTGCCCGCGAGCGCGTGGAGCAGGAACTGCTTGTGGGTCATGACGTGCTGCTGGAGATTGACTGGCAAGGCGCCCGGCAAGTGCGCCAGCTGATGCCTGAGGCGGTGAGTGTTTTCATCCTGCCGCCATCACTTGCTGAGTTGCGGCAGCGATTGCTGAAACGGGCTGAACAGGAGCGCAGACGGTTGATGGGACCGGAGCATGCGGCGACGGAAGCCGAGCGCCGGTTCCGGGATGCGGTGGCCGATATATCCCATTGGGCGGAGTTCGACTACGTGGTGGTAAATGACGATTTCAGCCATGCTTTGGCGGCACTGGGGGACATACTGGCGGGCCGGGGCGATGCCAGCCGTGCCGCGCGTGCCGATCTTCGAGCGGTGGTGTCCGCACTCTTGGCGTGAGCCCCGCCCCTCAGGTACACTGAAAGGCACTGATTTTTTTGACTTTTCTCACGAATTTTGGAGTTTCCATGGCACGTGTCACCGTCGAAGATTGTCTTGGCAATGTAGATAACCTGTTCCAGTTGGTGCTAGTCGCCACCAAACGCGCGCGGCAGCTGGCCCGCGGTATAGAGCCGACAGTACCCTGGGAGAACGACAAGGCCACTGTCGTGGCGCTGCGCGAAGTGGCTGCCGGCAGCATCGGCCCTGCCATCCTCGACCAGGCAGAGCCGCCATTAGTGGAAGAACCGGTGGAGCAGCAGCCGGTGGTGGTCATGGACGCGGAGGACCCGCTCTAAACCGCGCGTCACCCTAATGAGCCAGACCGCTTCCATCTTTGATCGTGTCCGGGGGAAGCGGACTGCCGGTGTGGAGGCGCTGCTTTCCAAGCTGCGCACTTACCTGCCTCAGGTCCAGGTGGATGAGATTCACCGCGCCTACCAGTTCGGTGCCCACGCCCACGAGGGGCAGCGGCGCCTGTCCGGCGAGCCGTATATCTCCCACCCCGTGGCGGTAGCCTCCATTCTCGCCGATTTGCGCATGGACCACTGCACCATCGAAGCCGCGCTGCTGCATGACGTCATCGAAGACACACCTACCCTGAAAGACGAGCTCATCAGCCGCTTCGGCGGCGAGGTGGCGCAGCTGGTGGACGGTGTCTCCAAGCTCACCCAGATCAAGTTCAAGAGTCACGCCGAAGCCCAGGCCGAGAATTTCCGCAAGATGGTCCTTGCCATGGTGGAGGACATCCGCGTGATCCTGGTGAAGCTGGCTGACCGCTTGCACAACATGCGCACCCTGGGAGTCATGCCGGCGGCGAAACGCCGCCGCATCGCACGCGAGACCATCGAGATTTATGCCCCTATCGCCCATCGTCTCGGCATGAACGCGGTGCGCCTGGAACTGGAGGACCTGGGTTTCCAGGCGCTGCATCCGTTGCGCTATAAGGTGCTGGCCAAGCACCTCAAGCGTTCCCGCGGTCACCAGAAGGAGATGGTGCACAAGATCACCGACAGCCTCACCCAAGCACTGGCGCGCGAGGCTGTTCATGCAGAGGTGGCAGGGCGCGAGAAACACCTTTACAGCATTTATCGCAAGATGCGCAGCAAGGGCCTGTCACTCAACGAAGTGCTGGATGTGTACGCCTTCCGCATCATCGTGGACAAGACCGATACCTGCTACCGCGCACTCGGCAGCGTCCATAACCTCTATAAGCCGGTGCCCGGTAAATTCAAGGATTACATTGCCATACCCAAGGCCAACGGCTATCAGTCATTGCATACGGTATTGATCGGTCCGCAGGGCGTGCCACTG
>JAGWNO010000063.1 GCA_028871235.1 Gammaproteobacteria bacterium | reverse complement strand
TGGCTGGCGGCTGCCTGGCTGCTGAAATACGGCGGCTGGAGTGCCAGGGCGCTGAGGGAAGCCGGTTTCAATGGAGAGGCGGTGGCGCTGGTGGAACGGATCCGCGCCCGTGATCTGTTCGAGTTTCCGCTGGCGGTGCGCGCGAATCTGCCGGACTGGCTGGCAGAGAGCCTCGTCAGGCAATACGGTGAGGAGGAAACCCTGAAGCTGGCGCAGGCGCTGAACCAACCGGCACCGGTGGATATCCGTCTAAATTCACTGAAAACCAGCCGTGAAACCTTACAGGCACAGCTCAGGGAAGAAGGCTACGAGCTGACGTCCACTCCGTATTCACCCTGCGGTCTGCGGTGCGACCGGCGTGGCCCGCTGTTCACCAGTCAGGCGTTTCGTTCCGGACTTTTTGAACTCCAGGACGAGGGCAGCCAGCTTATCGGTTTATTGGCGGATGCCAAGCCGAAAGAGAAGATCGTGGATTTCTGTGCCGGCGCCGGCGGCAAGACCCTGCAGATGGCAGCCATGATGGGCAATACCGGCGTGGTCTATGCCTTCGATGTATCACGCAAGCGGCTTGACCGTATCAAACCGCGGCTGGTGCGGGCCGGCGTGGATAGCGTGCAACGCCGCATAATCCGCGATGAACATGATCCGGCGCTCAGGCAGTTAGCGGGCATAGCCGATGCGGTGCTGGTGGATGCGCCATGTTCCGGCACGGGCACGCTGCGCCGCAATCCGGACATCAAGTGGAGGGACATCGATCTCGCGGAATTGGCGCCCCTGCAGAGCCGCATTCTCACCGCTGCCTCAAGGCTGGTGAAACCAGGCGGGCGTCTTGTCTATGCGACCTGCAGTTTGCTGGATGAAGAGAATTCAGGTGTCACTTCAGCTTTCCTGGCGGCGCATCCTGCTTTCCAGGCGGTCCCTGCTGCTGCCATCCTTGAGCGGCAAGGCGTGGATATCCTGGATGCCTATGGCGAGGATGGCGCCCTGAAGCTTTTGCCCCATCGTCATGGCACGGATGGTTTTTACGCGTTGGTCATGGGGCGCCTGACAGGCTGATTGGATCAACCGCCGCCGGGCTGCTTTCGGCATCCCGCCTCCCACGGTACCTGGCCGCCCCCGCATTGCCGGGGATCGTCCCGTGGGAGCACCGGTACTCCCCGCGATGCCTCACTTACCCGATGAGAGTAATCGCAGTTGCGGTCGGCAGACTCAGCGGAGCTGTTCGATATTCATCCTGGATGACGATCAGCATTTGGATTATTCCATTCGAATCCTGGCGGGCGTCCACAACCTCGCCTGCTGCCTGTTCCGTTCCATTGGCATATAGCGGCGTGCCGGGTGGAATGGGCTGGCTTGATGCGCAACTGGCCCGGTTCAGGTGACGTTTCACGGCTCCGCGGTAGTGGGCGCGGGCGATGACTTCCTGGCCGATGTAGCAGCCTTTCTTGAAGTCGATCGCGCCCAGTTCTTCCAGCCCCAGCATCTGCGCCACGAAATGTTCCGAGGTTTCGGGATGCACCACGGGTTCACGGGCAAGGATCCTGAGCAGCGCCCAAGGGCCATTGCCAGCCGGGTGTGCGCCTTTTCCCTCAAGAACATGCCAGAGCGATATCAGTTTGTCGGGCTCACCCTGGAGAACAAAGCGGGGTATGTCGCCATGCAGCCGGATGAGAGTCACGCCGTCTTTGACCGCGACGGCGTTTACTCCAGCCGGCGCAGGCCAATCGCAGGCAGCAAGTAAATCAGGCGCGTTGCGGCCTGCGACACCGAAGTGCGCCAGAGTGTCACTGACGTCGGTGAGGCTTGCCTTGGAGCGCAACACATACATGGCGAGCCGCTTCAGTACCCGAGTCGCGAGCGCCTGTGGCAATGTCATATAGATAGCGCCATCACGCTCGGACAGCCGCAGTAGTGTTACCACCCGCCCCTTGGCGTTGTTCCAGGAACTCAGCTGGCTGCTGAGGGGCGTCAAGGCCAGCAGGTCAGTACTGAGCTGTCCCTGGAGGAATGCGCGGGCATCCTCGCCATCCACCCGGATAAGCCCCTCCTGCGACAGATCGGCGAGCAGCGTGCCGTGTTCCGCGGCCCGCAGCTCAGCAGCGGGATCACCGTAATGGGTGACGCCATCGGCGCTGAATCGTGCGCCGTGCCGTTGCATGAAATTGAGCCAGCTTGCGTGCATGCGGGTATCCCGTTGGGATGCCGGCTAATGATAGGGGCGTACGGCGATGCTGTCAGCATGTTGCGTACATGCTGCGGGCTTTGGGTGTAAAATGCCGCCGGCATGTCAATTAACAAGTCCATGTCCGAACAGCAAGACCAGACTCCGCCATCCACGCCGCCACCGGCTCCGCCTGCAGCCATACCCCCGCCAGCGACGATGCTGCGGGAAATCGGCGGACCAAAAGGTCCCGAGCCGACCCGGTATGGCGATTGGGAGAAAGGGGGGCGCTGCATTGACTTTTAACACTCCGATTCCGGCAACCACCGTACCGTCTGTGAGGTAACAGCCATGGCGACCGAAAACCGGCCCCTGTCACCGCACTTGGGCATCTACCGGTGGCAGATCACCATGACCATGTCCATCGTGCACCGGGCGACGGGCATCTGGCTGTCCCTGGGTGCACTGGCCCTGGTCTACTGGCTGATTGCCGCCGCCCTGGGGCCCGACGCCTATGCCACGGCGCAACTGCTCTTCGGCAGCTGGATCGGCCAGATGCTTCTGTGGGTCTGGGTGTTCTGCCTCTTTTATCATCTGTGCAACGGTGTTCGTCATCTATTCTGGGACGCCGGCCTGGGTTTTGAGATCAAGACGCTGTATGTTTCCGGCTACACGGTATGGGTCATCGCCACTGCCCTGACAATCCTCGCCATTGTGCTTGCCTACGCCTCAGGAGGTGGTCCATGAGCTTCCGCAACCCACTCGGCCGCGCCCGCGGCCTGGGCTCCGCCAATGAGGGCACAGGTCACTGGATGGCACAGCGCATCTCGGCCGTGGCGCTCATCCCGCTGACCCTGTGGTTCACTGTTTCCATGCTGCACATGACGCGCGCCGGTTATCCGGCGGTCAGTCATTGGCTGCACACACCCTGGGTGGCGGTGTTGCTGGTGCTGCTGGTGGGCAGCACGTTCTATCACGCCTGCCTGGGTCTGCAGGTGGTCATCGAGGATTATGTGCACGATACATGGCTCAAGATGAGCATGCTGATGCTTATCCGCTTCGCGGGCATCCTGTGCGCGGCGACCGGCATATTCGTGGTGCTGCGCGCCGCGTTCGGAGGCTGAAACCCATGACCAAGGCCTATAAGCTGATTGATCATGTGTATGACGTGGTGGTCGTGGGTGCCGGCGGTGCCGGTCTGCGCGCCACCCTCGGTCTGGCGGAAGCGGGCTTGTCCACCGCCTGCATCACCAAGGTATTCCCCACACGCAGTCATACGGTGGCGGCGCAGGGCGGAATCAGCGCTTCCCTGGGCAACATGGGCGAGGATGATTGGCGCTGGCACATGTACGACACGGTGAAGGGCGGAGATTATCTCGGTGACCAGGACGCCATCGAATACATGACCCGCGAGGCGGTGCCGGCGGTCATCGAGCTGGAGCATTACGGGGTGCCGTTCTCGCGTACCGAAGAGGGCAAGATCTACCAGCGCCCCTTCGGCGGTATGACCACGCATTTTGGCGAAGGCACCGCGCATCGCACCTGTGCGGCGGCGGATCGCACCGGCCATGCCATGCTGCATGCGCTCTACCAGCAAAGTCTCAAGCATCAAGCGGAGTTCTTCATCGAGTATTTCGCCCTGGATCTGCTCATGGAGAACGGTGTATGCCGCGGGCTGATCGCCTGGGATCTGGCCACCGGTACGCTGCATCGTTTTGTGGCCCAGCAGACCATCCTTGCCACCGGTGGCTATGGACGTACCTATTTCTCCTGCACCTCCGCCCACACCTGCACCGGTGACGGCAACGGCATGGTGTTGCGCGCGGGTCTGCCGCTGCAGGACATGGAGTTCGTGCAGTTCCATCCCACCGGTATCTACGGAGCCGGTTGTCTGATTACTGAAGGCGTACGCGGCGAGGGCGGCTATCTCACCAATTCACAGGGCGAACGCTTCATGGAACGCTACGCACCGAGTGCCAAGGACCTGGCTTCCCGCGACGTGGTGAGCCGTGCCATGACCATCGAGATCCGCGAGGGCCGCGGCGTGGGTCCTGAGAAGGACCATATGCTCCTCTATCTGCAACACCTTGGCCCGGAAGTCATCCACGAGCGCCTGCCGGGTATCGCCGAGACCGCCCGCATCTTCGCCGGCGTGGACGTGCTCAAGGAACCCATCCCGGTCCTGCCCACCGCGCACTACAACATGGGCGGTATCCCCACCAATTATCATGGCGAAGCGCTGACCCTGAAAGACGGCAATCCGGATACGGTGATCCCAGGTCTGATGGCCATCGGCGAAGCCGCCTGTGTATCGGTACACGGCGGTAACCGCCTGGGTTCCAACTCGCTGCTGGATCTGGTGGTGTTTGGCCGTTCCGCCGCACACCGTTGCGCCGCGAGCGTGAAGCCTGGCGAGACGCCCCGCGGTTACCCCAAAGAATCCTCCGATATTATCCTCGAACGTTTCGACAGGCTGCGCAATGCTGCTGGTTCCCGCCCCACAGCCGATATCCGTCTGCGCATGCAGAAAGTCATGCAGAGCGATGCCGCCGTGTTCCGCACCGGCAAGACCCTGGAGGAAGGCAGGCAACGCCTGCGCCAGGTATTCGACTCCTTCGCTGACGTGAAGGTTGCGGATCACTCGCTCATTTGGAACACGGACCTGGTGGAGACACTGGAACTGGATAATCTGCTGGCTTGTGCCATCGTGACCATGGATAGCGCACGCAACCGCACTGAAAGCCGCGGCGCCCACGCGCGCGAAGATTATCCGGAGCGCGATGACAAGAACTGGATGAAACACACCCTGGCCTGGATGGATGCCCGCGGCAATGCCAGGATCGATTACCGTCCGGTGCACAGTTACACCATGACGGATGACATCCGGCCGTTTCCGCCGAAGAAGCGCGTGTATTGATAACAGTATCGAGAAGAGGTTAGGACCATGGCCGAGTTCAGCTTGCCGAAGAATTCCCGTATCCAAGCAGGCCGGGTTTACCAGGCGCCTCCGGGAACCAAGAATATCCGGCGTTTCCGCATCTACCGCTATGCGCCTGACAGCGGCCAGAATCCGCGCATGGACACCTATGAAGTTGACATGGACAAGTGCGGACCCATGGTGCTGGATGCGCTGCTCAAGATCAAGAACGAGATGGACACGACGCTGACGCTGCGCCGTTCATGCCGTGAAGGCATCTGCGGTTCCTGCGCCATGAATATCGACGGCAGCAACACGCTGGCCTGCACCAAGGCCTGCAGCGACATCAAGGGCGATGTGCAGATCTATCCGCTGCCACATTTGCCGGTCATCAAGGACCTGGTGCCGGACCTTACCCACTTCTATGCCCAGTACGCCTCCATCAAGCCGTGGATACGCACCCAGTCACCGCCGCCGGACCGGGAGCGGTTGCAGTCCAAGGAGGAGCGCTCGCGGCTCGATGGTCTTTACGAATGTATCCTGTGTGCCTGCTGTTCGACCAGTTGTCCGAGTTATTGGTGGAATCCGGAGCGCTACCTGGGACCGGCTATCCTGCTGCAGGCCTACCGCTGGATCGTGGATAGCCGTGACGAAGCCAGCGGCGAACGCCTGGACGATCTGCAGGACCCCTTCAAACTGTACCGCTGTCATACCATCATGAACTGCACCCGCACCTGTCCAAAGGGCCTGAATCCGGCCAGAGCCATCGCAGAGATAAAGAAACTGCTGGTTGAACGTCAGCATTGAAACCGGTGGGGTGCGAGGCGTGAGACGTGAGCATCTTGCCCGGCTGCGCTGGCGATGCCGCCGGGGCATGAAAGAACTGGACCTGCTGCTCAGCCGCTATTTGGAAACGCGCTATATGGATGCATCGCAAGCAGAGCGCTACGCCTTCGCTGCACTTCTGGACTTGCCTGATCCAGTCCTGTTCGGCCGGCTCACCGGCCGTGAACCGCCCACCAATGAGGACCAACGCCGTGTCATTGAAGCCCTACGGCGAACGCCTGGCACTTGATATCCGACCATCACGCCTGATCGCGAGCCTGCTGCTGGCCATGCATGTGACGGCAGCGGTGGTGTGCGCACAGCTGCCGCTGGCGGTACTCGGCCGGCTGGTGCTGCTGCTGGCGGTATTGGGAAGCCTCATGTGGAACTGCGTGATCTACTGGCGGCGCACGCCCAAACGATTGCTGTGGTCGCCGGAGCAGGGCTGGCGCATCACCGATTATGCGGGAACCGCCCGGGATGCGGAGCTGCTGCCGACGGCCTATCTGGGCAACTGGTTCCTCATTGCCCATTTCCGTCTGAGCAGCGGCAGGAAACGCACAGTGATGCTGGCGCCCGACAGCTGCAATCCGGGAGGCCTGCGCCGGTTGCGGGTGCTGTTGAGGTACGGGACGCCAAAGCACTGAACCACCGTCAACCGTCCCAGTTCACCGCCTGCTGATTGGCGGCGAAATTGGGCGGCACCAGCACCGTACTGCGGGGCGTATGCCGGTTGTCGCATTCAGGGTAGTCAAGGGTATAGTGCAGACCGCGGCTTTCGCGGCGCTGCGCGGCGGACTGGATGATGAGTCTGGCTACCTGTGCCAGGTTGCGTAACTCGATCAGGTCGCTGGTGATACGGAAATTGCCGTAATACTCCTCGATCTCGTGCAACAGCAGTTCTACCCGGCTGCGCGCGCGCTTCAGGCGTTTGTTGGTGCGCACGATGCCGACGTAATCCCACATGAAATGGCGCAGTTCATTCCAGTTGTGGGCCACCACCACTTCTTCATCGGAATCCGTTACCCGGCTTTCATCCCACTTGGGCAGGGTGCGCGGCGGCTGTACATTTTGATCGTTGGCGACGATATCCCGGGCGACGGCAGTACCGAATACCATGCACTCCAGCAGTGAGATGCTGGCCATGCGGTTGGCGCCGTGCAATCCGGTGAATGCCGTCTCGCCGATGGCATAGAGACCCGGCAGATCGGTGCGGCCACGCAGGTCCGTGAGCACGCCGCCGCAGGTGTAGTGGGCTGCCGGCACCACCGGGATCGGGCCCTTGCTCATGTCATAGCCGTATTCCAGGCACCGGGCATGGATGGTCGGGAAATGTTCCTGGATGAATGCCAGCGGCTTATGGCTGATATCCAGCAATACATGGTCTGAGCCCAGTCGCTTCATCTCATGGTCGATGGCGCGGGCCACGATATCGCGCGGTGCCAGCTCCCCGCGCACATCAAATTTGTGCATGAACGGCGTGCCATCGGGCAGCAGCAGCCTGCCACCTTCACCACGCACTGCCTCGCTGATGAGGAATGATTTGGCGGCAGGGTGATACAGGCAGGTAGGATGGAATTGCATGAACTCCATATTTCCGACCCGGCAGCCGGCGCGCCAGGCCATGGCGATGCCGTCACCGGTGGAAACATCGGGGTTGCTGGTGTAGAGATAAGCCTTGTTGGCACCGCCGGTGGCGAGCACCACCTGGCGCGCTGCCAGCGTGCGTACGTGCAGCTTGCGCCGATCCAACAGGTAGGCGCCATAGCAGCGCGCATCTCCGAGGCCGATTTTGGCCGCGGTGATCAGGTCCACGGCCAGGTGGTTTTCAAGGATCGTGATGTTACCGCGCGCGCGTACCAGCTTTTCCAGGGTAGTCTCGATCTCCCGGCCGGTGGTGTCGGCCGCATGCACCACGCGACGGTGGCTGTGGCCGCCTTCGCGGGTCAGGTGGTAGGCGCTGGCGTCGTTGGATTCGGAGTCGCGGGTGAATTTCACCCCTTGTTCGATGAGCCAGCGGACACAGTCGGGCCCCTGTTCCACTACGTAGCGGACTGTGCGCGGGTCGCACAGGCCGGCCCCGGCGTTGAGGGTATCCTCTATATGGGATTCAGTGGAATCGGTCTTGTCCAGCACCGCCGAGATGCCCCCCTGGGCATAGAGGGTGCTGCCCTCGGACAGCGTGCCCTTGGCCACCAGGCCGATGCGGCAAGTGTCCGGCAGGCGCAGGGCCAGTGTCAGACCGGCGGCACCGCTGCCGATGATGAGGACGTCAAAGTCCGCCGTCTGCTGCATGGTCCGCAATTCTCCGGGGCTGCTAGAATGCCCTGCGCGGGGATTACTGGTACCCGTGAGGGACGCGAAATATACCCGCATCCACCCCCCTTTGGCGAACTATCCGCCCCCATGCCTGTCTATGAGCCAAGCGAATGCAGATGCCCAAACCGGTGATTGACCCCCGGTCTGGCAAGGCCGATTCCGACCAGGTGCTGGTCGAGCGCGTTCAGCGGGGCGACAAGACCGCCTTTGATGTGCTGGTCCGCAAGTATCAGCAGAAAATCATCAAGCTGGTTACCCGCTACGTGCACGACGGCACCGAAGCGCTGGATGTGGCACAGGAGGCGTTCATCAAGGCCTATCGTGCGATCCCCGGGTTCCGCGGTGACAGTGCGTTCTATACCTGGCTGTACCGGATCGCCATCAACACGGCCAAGAATCATCTGGTGGCCGAGGGCCGCAGGCCGCTGGATCATGGCGTGGACCTGCAGGATCCGGAACAGTACGACATGCAGGCACGGTTGCGGGACATGGACACCCCGGAACGGCTGCTGCTCACGGAGGAAATCCAGCGCACAGTGGAATCGGCCATCGAGCAGCTGCCGGAGGATTTGCGTACCGCGATCATCCTCCGCGAGATCGAGGGTCTGAGTTACGAGGAGATCGCCGAGGCGATGTCCTGTCCTGTGGGAACAGTGCGCTCACGCATCTTCCGGGCGCGCGAGGCGATTGACAACAGGTTGCGTCCATTGCTTGATTGATACGGTGCTTATTTATGACGGAAAAACTGCGAGAACAGATATCAACACTGGCGGATGATGAGCTGCCTGAAGGCGAGCACGAGTTGCTGGTGCGCCGCTTCGCGGCGGAGAAGGCCCTGCGCGTGTGCTGGGAGCGCTACCATCTCATCGGTGAGGCCATGCGCGAGGGTCTGGCGCCCGTGGATATGCGCGATTTCGCGGATCGCGTCATGACCGTGCTCATGCGTGAACCCGCAGCACAGGCTGCCGGCCGTACCGGAAACTTCACGCGCTTCAGCAGGGCCGCCGCGGGACTTGCAGTGGCCGCCTCCGTCGCTGTGGTTGCCATCGTCGGTCTGCGCCATGATACCGGTTATGTGCCGCAGGGCGCGGCGCCGTCGGAGATCGTGCCGCCCACTGCGCCGTTGCAGGCGATGCCGGTTTCCTACGGCATGGTCAGTAATGCCGCTTGGAACGGCAATGCGCCGGATGTGCAGGCGGAACTCCGCAATTACGTCATCAACCATAATGAATTCGCCACATCACTTACGCGCCAGAGCATGCTGCCGTATATGTATATCAATACTGACGGCACGCACCCGCAGCGCCGCCCGCAGGAATCGCAACACCCGGGTGACCAGGACAAGCGATGAAGCGGCGTGGAAATTGGCTGTGGTTGCCGTTATGGACCGCGTTGTTCATGCCGGCGGCGTTCGCCAGCGCACCCACGAATACCCCGGAAATCTGGCTGCAACGCATGAACTTGGCGTTACGCAACCTTAACTATGAAGGCACGTTCGTCTATATCCGCGCTGATCATCTTGAGACCATGCATATCGCCCATCGCGCTGACGATAAAGGCGGCATCGAGCGGCTGATATCGCTCACTGGTCCGAAGCGCGAGGTGATACGCGATCATCAGGAAGTGAAATGCATCCTGCCCGAGAGCCACTCGGTGCTGGTGGAACGCCGTTACACGACGACATATTTTCCAGCGGTCATGCCCGCTGCCATGCATGCCGGTGCACTCGCCGCCCATTACACTTTCAAGGATCTGGGCGAGGGGCGGATCGCCGGTTACAAGTGTCACATCATCAGCATCGAGCCGCGCGACGGTTACCGCTACGGCTATCGGCTGTGGCTCGATGCACGTACTGCGATGTTATTGCGCTCCGATCTGTTGGCGGAAGACGGTCAGACGGTGGAGCGGGTTATGTTTACCTCCTTGGCATATCCAAAGCACATCCCCAGTGCGGCCCTCAAGGCCACTGAAATAGAACCCGGTTACACCTGGAACAGCCAGGGTGATCCGGAGAAACCGCGGTCGAACGATAAAAGCGTCAGTTGGAAGGCGACCCGGTTGCCGCCAGGCTTCGCGCTCGCCCGCAGCGATGTGCAGCGGGTGGCAGGAGTGGCGCATCCGGTGCGTCATCTGGTTTACAGCGATGGACTGACATCGGTGTCGGTGTTCGCGCAAGCCACTGCATCGGCGCATAAGTTCCTCATCGGCCCATCCCACATGGGGGCGGTGAATGCCTTCGGACGCTGGGTGGGTGACCGCCACATCACCGTGATAGGCGAGGTACCGCTGGCCACTGTGGAACTTATCGCCGAGTCCATGCAGCCGGAACAGAACCCCTGAGCTTGCGACCGTGATGGGCTTGCACCACAATGCCGGGCGTGCGGCGAATCAAATGGTTAATGCTGTTCCTTGCAGGCGCGCTGGCCGCGCCCACGGGTACTGCTTTAGCCGCTTCCGGCCCGCCCGATTTCAGCGCCATCGTAGCCCGCACTGCGCCGGTAGTGGTGAACATCAGCACCAGCGAGCGTCTGAACGCGCTCACCCAGAACGGTGGTCCGCC
>JAGWNO010000062.1 GCA_028871235.1 Gammaproteobacteria bacterium | reverse complement strand
TCGTAAGTTGATTGTGCACGTAGGCGCTATTCCCGGACCTGTGTTCGGTAAAAACGGTAAGTCGCACCTTAGACAACGCATCACTGGGTACAATGAAGCTGCACGACGTGCGCCGTGGCTAGTCGTGGTAGATCTCGATCAGGATGCGGACTGCGCTCCGCCTTTTTGCGCGGCTTGGGTTCCAGCACCGGCGCTGCATCTATGCTTTCGCGTCGCAGTACATGAGATCGAAGCCTGGCTCATGGCCGATGCGGCAGCACTGTCAGAGTTTTTAGGAGTGGCCCGCAGCAAGTTACCCAATGATCCTGATGCAATTCCTGAGCCCAAAGAGACGTTGGTTCATCTGGCACGTGCGTCCCGGAGAAGGAGTATCCGAGACGATATGGTGCCGCGTGAGAGTAGCGGTCGCGTGGTGGGTCCAGCCTATACATCGCGTATTATCGAATTTGTCTCCAGACACTGGCGGCCAGCAGAAGCAGCACACCGGTCTGATAGCCTGCGGCGCGCCATTCGGAGTCTGGAAAGACTGGCCACGAGCTCATGATTACACAAAGATTGCAAACAGCGGGCCAAGAGTGATTTCTCAGTCGTGAGTAAGCGCTCAGTGTGGGAAAGATCCATTCAATATAAAAAGAATTATGAGTCAAATCTTGGCTGATATTCTGTCGTGCTTAACCCACGATACCCAAGATTAGCCAGCCACGCGTATCTTGCCCATTTCCTTTAGCACCAGATCAATGCGTTCCACCGCCCAATCGATTTGCTCGCGGGTGATGACCAGCGGCGGGGCGAGGCGCACCACGGTGTCGTGGGTTTCCTTGCTGAGGATGCCGCGGACCATGAGCCGTTCGCAGACTTCGCGGGCTTTGGCCTTGCGCGGATCTATTTCCAGACCGATGAACAGGCCCTTGCCGCGCAGATTTTTGATGAGCGGGCTTTTGATGGTGCGCAGTTTCTCCAGCAGGTAGGCGCCCATCTCGGCGGAGCGCTCCGCGAGTTTTTCCTCCATGAGCACGTTGAGAGCCTCCAGGCCCACGGCCGCGGCCAGCGGATTTCCGCCGAAGGTGCTGCCGTGGTCGCCGGGCGTGAACATGTCCATGACCTCGCGGCGCGCCAGGAACATGGACACCGGCAGCAGTCCACCACCCAGCGCCTTGCCGAGAATCAGGCCGTCGGGTTTCACGTTCTCGTGCTGGCAGGCCAGCAGCTTGCCGGTGCGCCCCAGACCCGTCTGGATTTCGTCGGCGATCAGCAGCACATTGTGCTTGCGGCAGATGTCCGCGCAGCGTGCCAGATAACCTGCCGGTGGCACGACGATGCCGGCTTCGCCCTGGATGGGTTCCACCAGGAACGCGGTGGTATCGGGGGTAATGGCTTTTCCCAGCGCCGCCGCATCGCCGTAGGGAATGAGCTTGAATCCCGGCGCGAAGGGCCCGAAACCTTCCTTGTATTGCGGCTCGCTGGAAAATCCGACGATGGCGGTGGTGCGGCCGTGAAAATTGCCAGTGCAGGCGATGATCTCGGCCTGATTCGCCCGGATGCCTTTCACCTGATAGCCCCATTTACGCGCCGCCTTGAGGGCGGTTTCCACG
Organism: Gammaproteobacteria bacterium; assembly: GCA_028871235.1. Classification (GTDB taxonomy): domain Bacteria; phylum Pseudomonadota; class Gammaproteobacteria; order Natronospirales; family REEB76; genus REEB76. Next base: position 9,207 of record JAGWNO010000062.1, on the reverse strand, counting down.
CCCTCGGCGCCGGTGTTCATGGGCAGCGCCACCTCCATGCCGGTCAATTCGCACACCCGCTTCAGGAACGGTCCGAGTTTGTCCGTGTGGAAAGCACGCGAGCAGATGGCGAGTTTCTGTGCCTGTTCGGTAAGCGCCTGCACAAGTCGCGGATGCGCATGACCGTGACTTACCGCCGAGTAAGCGCTCATCATGTCAAGATATTTATTTCCGGCATCGTCCCAAACATACACGCCCGCGCCGCGCGTGAGCACCACCGGTAGCGGATGGTAATTATGGGCGGCGTACCGGTTTTCGAGTTCGATGGTCTTGTTCATGATGGGGCCTCTGTAGGCGTAATCGCGTTTGACTGCGACGCGACCGGCAAAAACGTATCATAGCAAAAGCGACTTCTCCGCCCCAAAACATCAATCCGGAGCCGGTATGTTGTTTAACAAAGGAATGACATGACTGCGAATGAAGCGGTGAGTTTCCAAGGTCCGACCGGAACCCTCGAGGGACTGTTGGACAAGCCCGCGGATACCCCGCGCGCTGTCGCGGTGGTGTGTCATCCGCATCCGCTGCAGCAGGGCACCATGAATAACAAGGTGGTTTATATTCTGGCGCGCGCCTTCAATGATCTTGGTGCCGTGAGCCTGCGCTTCAATTTCCGTGGTGTCGGCAGAAGCGCCGGCAGCTTCGATCACGGCGTGGGCGAAACCGCCGATGCGCTGGTGGCGCTGGATTGGTTGAGGCTGCGTCACCCGGGACTGCCCCTGTGGCTCGGCGGTTTTTCCTTCGGTGCCTATGTGGCGTTGTGCGTCCAGAGTGAACGCCCTGTCAATCGGCTGGTGACGGTGGCACCGGCAGTGGCGCGCATGGACGCCGGCACCATCAAATTGCCTGTCTGCCCGTGGTTGCTGATCCAGGGTGACGAGGATGAGGTGGTGTCACCACAGGCGGTATTCGCCTGGGCGGCAACGCTGGTCCGGCCGCCGCAACTCAGGGTGCTCAAGGGGGCCGGGCATTTTTTCCATGGCCGTCTCAACGAACTGCGCGAGACCGTGGTCAAGGGCCTTTCCACCGGCGCAGACGGGGTTTGAGGCATCTGTTAGACTTTTCCCGCCGTCACGGACGGTATATTCGCAATCGCAAATTTCGCATACATTGGAGGCTCCGCCATGCGTCGCATTATCCTGGCCGGTGTACTGCTGGGCCTGGCCACCAGCGCGTTTGCCAGCAACAATATCAATAACCTTCCGGCACTCAACCAGAGCGAGTTCCACGATCTCTCGGCGGATCTGGGTGCGGTGCTGACATTCAAGCAGCTTGAGGGGGCCGCTCCGGAGGGCATAACCGGTTTTGATCTGAGCTTCGATGTGAGTGCCACCAACGTTGCGCACCAATCCGATTGGAACACCGCCACCGGCGGCAGCGGCGTGACCACCATCCCCATGGCACGCGTGCGCATCAGCAAGGGTCTGCCATTCGGATTCGATGTCGGTGGTTTCTACAGTTCCGCGACCAACTCCAACATCAAGGCCTACGGCGGTGATATCCGCTATGCGATCCTCGATGGCAGCGCGCTCGCGCCTGCCGTGGGCATCCGTGCATCCTATAATCGCCTCAGTGGCGTGAGTCAGCTGTCCTTTGACACCAAGAGTCTGGATGTGTCGGTATCCAAGGGTTTCGGGCCGTTCACGCCGTATGCGGGTATCGGACGCGTCTGGATGAACAGCAATCCGGATGCCGCCACCGGTCTCAACAACGAAAGCTTCTCCAGCAGCGAAACGTTTGCGGGCTTGTCCATGAGTTTTGTGGTGGTGCACATGGCCCTTGAGGCGAACCGCATTGCTGGGAACAACACCTACAGCCTCAAGCTCGGTTTCGGGTTCTGAATTCAAGCTAGTGCGGGCGTTCCACCGGGAGACCGGTGGAACGTCCCATCCCCAGTATTGGTCAAAGGACCAGAACGCGGCCCTGGCGCCGTCTGGTGAGTGTATCCATGCTTACTGCTTTCCTGGAATTCATCGAACAGCGCTTCGGCGAGAAATCCGAGCCGCCGGCGCGGGAGCTACGCGATTCAGTGCGGCTGGCGGTGGCCGCGCTGTGCGTGGAGATGGCGCGTGCAGATACCGAGGAACGGCCGGCGGAACTGGAGCGCGCCAGCGTGCTGCTGGCGCAGCGCTTTGCGTTGAGCACCGCGGACGCGCAGCAACTGCTCATGTCCGGCGAGGTGGAATCGGATCGCGCAGTATCGCTCTACGGTTTTATCCGTGTACTCAACGACCAGCTCGGGATGCCGGAGAAGATTGCGCTGCTGGAGATGCTGTGGCGGGTGGCCTACGGGGACGGGACTCTCGACAAGTACGAGGACGCCCTCATGCACAAAATTGCGGAGCTGTTGTACGTGCCGCTGGCGGACCTGATGTTGGCCAGGGAGAGGGTGCTGGCGGAGAAGTAAACCCCTCCCCCGGCGCAACGCCGGTGGAGAACGGCCCGAAGACAAGCACTGGAGCCGCACTGCCGCGGCTCCAGTCCACAATGGCCTATTTCACCATGTCCTTCAGGGCCTTGAGGGCCTGGATCTTGACCACGTTCCGGGCGGGCTTCGCCTTGAAGATGGTGCGTTCGCCGGTGAACGGATTGATGCCCTCGCGTTCCTTGGTGGCCGGTTTGCGCACCACGCGGATCTTCATCAGGCCTGGCACCACATACATGCCGGGACCCTTCTTGCCGATGCTCTTGCCGATGAGCCCGGCCAGGCCTTCGAACACCGCAGCCACCTGTTTGCGGGTGAGGGCGGTGCCATGGGCGAGATACGCGTAGGTTTCCGACTTGGTCAGCGGCTTATCCGCCGAGATGATCGGGGCTTTAGCCGACTTGGCGACGGTTTTGACCTTCGCCTTGGAAGCGGTTTTTTTCTTTGCAGCCATTTAGGTCTCCTCTGGATGGCGATGCAGGTACACGCTGCGAAATCTAGCACACGCGGGAGAAAAGTGTGAGGGTTTTCCGCTGAAAACCGCGGTTTTTTGCTGTTCAACGGCCGGCGCAGGTGCGCCTAAGGATGGCGGCGGTGCATCGCGTTGCAGACAGTGTACAGCGACTCCGGTGGCTTCCGTGCCCCGCGGATGGCGACGGTTTTATTGCGGCTCTTCAAGCCTTTCACGATAACCACCAGAGAGCGGGCGGTATCCAGGTGTTCCGCCAGGAAATCCCGCAGTGCCTCGTTGGCGCGATCCTCCACGGCCGCGGCCCGCAGGCGCAGACACAGTTGACCGTTTACGACGCCGCTGACGCCATCGGCACGGGCGCCTGGCTGCAGCCGCACGTGCAGCAGCAGCCTGTCACCATCTTGACGGTAGCAGTCTGCCTCCATGGTCACACCAGCGGCCACTGTAATGGCAGCAGGATATTGATGACCTGCAACAGGAGCATGACTGCCAGCGGCGAGAAATCCAGTCCGCCCAGCGGCGGTATCAGGCGCCGCGCCGGTTTGAGCAACGGCGCATTCACACTCCACAGCACGCCGGCCATGGGGTGCTGGCGGCCGCTGCCGGTCCAGCTCAGGATGGCTTCCACCAGGATGGTGAAGAAATACAGGTTGACCAGCACAAACGCCAGTTTAAGGAGGGTCCAGTATGCGATGGCCACGGGACCGGACGGCAGCGACGTGATCCATACCACCAGCAGTACATTGCCGAGCTGCAACAGGGACGTGAGCGCCAGCGCGGCGAAATCCAGCCCACGCCAGCCGGGGATGAGCCGGCGCAGCGGCAAGACCAGGGGATTGGTGATCTTCACGATGGCCTGTGACAGCGGGTTGTAGAAATCCGCCCGCACCCTCTGCAGCAGGAATCGCAACATGACCGCGGCGGTATACAGCCCGAAGAGTGTATTGATAAGGAACACAAGGGCGAGGGTGGTGCGGCCGATCATGACGGATCGCGGCCGAAGTTCCGGGACAATTCCGCACCGCGATCACGGGCGGCGATGAGTGCCTGCAAGAAAGTCCGGCGCAGATGGGCGTCCTCCAGCACCTCGAGGGCGGCGGCGGTGGTGCCGCCGGGTGAGGCGACCTGCTTGCGCAGCGTGGCCGCATCGTCCGCGCTGGTCAGCGCCATGCGCGCGGCGCCGTAGGCCGTCTGCAGCACGAGCCGGCGCGCCACTGCGGCTGGCAGATCAAGTTCGCGCGCGGCCGCCTCCATGGCTTCCATGATAAGGAAAAAATAAGCGGGACCGCATCCGGACACGGCGGTGACCGCATCCATGTGCCGTTCATCCTCCATCCACAAGGCTATGCCCACGGTGTTCAGCATGGTTTCCGCAAGCAGGCGTTGTCCGGCGGTGACGAAGCGGTTGGCGAACAGCGCTGCGGCACCGGCCCCCACCAGCGCCGGCATGTTGGGCATGACGCGCACGATGGCGGCGTCGTAGCCCAGCCAGCGGTGGATGTCTGATTCAGTGATACCTGCAGCGATCGATAGTATCAAGGGTCGCGTGCTGGCGAGCAACGTGCCGAGTGGCCGCGCTACGTCACGGAATACCTGCGGTTTGACGGCGAACACCACCAGCTGGGCCCCACTTATGGCAGTGCCGTTGTCGGCAGTAGTACGCACGGAGAATTTTTCGCGCAGGAATTCCAGCTGCGCTGCGCTGGGATCCGCCACCTGGATGCGATCAGCGGCAAAGCCGTTCTGCAACAGGCCGCCGATCAGGCTGCGCGCCATGTTGCCGCCGCCGATGAATGTGATGTGAATGTCAGTGGACAAAAGCCAATCCTCCCGAATGCCCATCTAGGATACCGGTTGCGAGGCGCTTCAGGTATGTCTGGCGATACGCGCCCCGAAGATTGCCGTGCCTACACGCACCAGGGTCGCGCCCTCGGCGATCGCGGCTTCAAAATCGTCCGACATGCCCATGGAGAGGGTGTCGAGAGCATGGCCGCGGGCATTCAGCAAATCAAGCAGGTGCCGCAGCTGTCGGAAGGGGACTTGCCGTGCGGCAAAATCCCGGGCAGGTACCGGTATGCACATCAGCCCCCGCAGCCTGAGCCGCGGTAGATCAGCGACCATGTCGGCGAGCGCCGGCAGTCCGTCCGGCGTGACGCCGTTCCTGGCGATTTCCGCGCACATATTCACTTCGATGCACACGTTGAGAGGCGGCAGCGTTTCCGGCCGCTGCTCGGAAAGGCGCCGGGCGATGCGCTCCCGGTCCACGGTGTGTACCCAAGCGAAGTGCTCCGCCGCCGCCCGGGTCTTGTTGGCCTGCAGGGTGCCGATGAAATGCCAGACGAGTGCCCGCTCCGCCTTCAGGGCGGCGAGCTTGGGCAACGCCTCCTGGAGGTAGTTTTCGCCGAATTCCAGCTGCCCGCCGGCCCGTGCCGCGGCGATAGCCGCGGCAGGCCGGGATTTGCTCACCGCCACCAGGCGGATACTGGCCGGGTCGCGGCCGGTGCGTGTGGCGGCCTCGGCGATGCGCATCCGCACATCGGCCACGTTCCGGGGGATCTGTTCCAGGGTTGCGTTGGTCATGCTTGAGTGGGTATCGTTGCCCGCAGCGTTGCCGTATAAACAATGACTTCTAAGTGATTTCGCTATACTACTTTAGCGCACGTCGGACGCGATCCCGGATTGGCGTCCCGCCCGCCGGAGTAACCGCCAGACCACGCGCCTAGGGGAGAACCATGGCACTCGATATTTCCCAGCTGCTTGCCTTCAGTGTCAAGAACAAGGCGTCGGATCTGCACCTCTCCGCAGGCGTACCACCCATGATCCGCGTGGATGGCGACGTCCGTCGCATTAACATGCCGGCGCTGGAACACAAGGATGTCTACGACATGGTGTACGACATCATGAACGACAAGCAGCGCAAGGACTATGAAGAATTCCTGGAGTGTGATTTTTCGTTTGAGATCCCGAACCTGGCACGGTTCCGCGTCAACGCCTTTAACCAGAATCGTGGCGCGGGCGCGGTGTTCCGCACCATCCCTTCCAAGATACTGACGCTTGAGGACCTGAATGCACCCAAGATTTTTCAGGAAATCGCCAACCAGCCGCGTGGTCTGGTGCTGGTGACCGGACCGACCGGCTCCGGCAAGTCCACTACGCTGGCGGCCATGGTCAATTATATTAACGAGAATGAATTCGGCCACATCCTCACCATCGAAGATCCCATCGAGTTTGTGCACGAGAGCAAGAAGTGTCTGGTTAACCAGCGCGAGGTGCATCGCGATACACTGGGATTCAATGAGGCGCTGCGCTCGGCTTTGCGCGAGGATCCGGATGTGATCCTGGTGGGCGAGATGCGCGACCTGGAGACTATCCGCCTGGCGCTTACCGGCGCCGAGACCGGGCATCTGGTATTCGGCACGCTGCATACCAGTTCCGCCGCCAAGACTATCGATCGCGTCGTAGATGTGTTTCCCGCCGCGGAGAAGGACATGGTACGGGCGATGCTGTCCGAGTCGCTGCGCGCGGTGATCGCGCAGGCACTGTGCAAAAAAATCGGCGGCGGCCGCATGGCGGTGCATGAGATCATGATTGGCACGGCGGCTATCCGCAACCTCATCCGCGAGAACAAGATCGCGCAGATGTATTCTGCCATCCAGACCGGCCAGTCGACCGGCATGCAGACACTCGACCAGACTCTCTCGGATTTCGTGCGCAAGGGTATCATCACCAAAGATGAGGCCCGCGCCTACGCCAACAACAAGGAAAGTTTCAACTGACGGGCGCGCGACTGCGCGCCGCGGAGCACCGATATGGAAAGAGACCAGGCTATTAAATTCATACAGGACCTCTTGCGGGCCATGGTTTCCCGCAAGGGCTCAGATCTGTTCATCACCGCCGGTTATCCGCCGGCCATCAAGGTGGACGGGCAGATCACGCCGGTCACCGACAAGCCGCTGGGCGCGGATCAGAGCGCGCTGTTGGTGCGCGCCATCATGAATGACCGGCAATCCAAGGAATTCGATGCCACCAAGGAATGCCAGTTCGCCATCAGCCCGCCGGGTATCGGCCGGTTCCGTGTCAGTGCCTTCATCCAGCAGGGACGCACCGGCGCGGTGTTGCGTACCCTGACCACCGAGATCCCGGATTTCGACAAGCTGGGCTTGCCGCCGGTGCTGAAGGAGGTGGTCATGGCAAAGCGCGGTATCGTGATATTCGTGGGCGCCACCGGTTCCGGCAAGTCCACCTCCATCGCCTCGATGGTCGGCCACCGCAACAAGAATTCCAAGGACCACATCGTCACCATCGAGGATCCCATCGAGTTTGTGCACCCCCACATCAACTCCGTCATCACCCAGCGCGAGGTGGGCGTGGACACGGAGTCGTGGGAGGCGGCACTGAAGAACACACTGCGTCAGGCGCCGGACGTGATCTTCATCGGCGAGATCCGCGAACGCGAGACCATGGATTACGCGGTGGCGTTTGCCGAAACCGGCCACTTGGTGCTGTCGACGCTGCACGCCAACAGTTCCAACCAGGCGCTGGACCGCATCATCAACTTCTTTCCGGAAGAGCGGCGCCAGCAGCTGCTGATGGATCTGTCCCTCAACATCCGTGCACTCGTGGCGCAGCGCCTGGTGCGCAAGACCGATGGCAAAGGCCGGGTACCGGCGGTGGAGATCATGCTCAACACGCCGCTCATATCGGATCTGATATTCAAGGGCGAAGTGGCCGGTATCAAGGAAATCATGGCCAAGTCCACGCGTCTCGGCATGCAGACCTTCGATCAGTCGCTGTTCGATCTCTATGAGCAGGGCATCATCAGTTACGAGGACGCCATCCGCAATGCTGATTCCCAGAACGAATTGCGCCTGCGCATAAAGCTCGAGAGCAAGCGGGAAAAACGCGCCGTGGACGAGGGCATAGAGGATCTGCGTATCGTGGAAGGCAACCAGGGGCAGAAATTCACTTGACCGCCAGCAGCGGGGCAACGGAATAATCAGAACCAGCCGGATACGTTGATGAACATCACCCAATACTTAAAGCTCATGGTGGAAAAGAAAGCCTCAGATCTTTTTTTTACCGCCAACGCCCAGGTCAAGATCAAGATCGAAGGCCGGCAGGTGCCCGTGGGCAAGACCTTTCTGACGGGCGAGATGGTCAAGGATGCCGCCTACGGCATAATGAATGAGAAACAGATCCGCTCCTTCGAGGTGAAACATGAATGTGACTTTGCCATCGTCGAGGAGGACGTCGGGCGGTTCCGTGTAAACGTATTCCTGCAGCGCGGCCAGGTGGCTATGGTGCTGCGCTATATCCCGTCCGAGGTGCCCAAGCTCGCGGATCTGGGTCTGCCGGATGTGCTCAAGGACCTCATCATGCACAAGCGCGGCATGATCCTGCTGGTGGGGGCCACCGGCTCCGGCAAGTCCACCACCATCGCGGCCATGATCCGGCACCGCAATGAGAGCGAGGCGGTGCACATCCTCACGGTCGAGGACCCCATCGAATACAACCACGCCAATATCCAGGCGATCATCAATCAACGCGAGATCGGCCAGGACACATTGTCCTATGCCAATGCCCTCAAGCAGTCCTTGCGCGAAGCGCCGGATATCGTGGTGATCGGCGAATGCCGTGACCAGGAAACCATGGAAGCCGCGATCCAGCTGGCGGGTACGGGGCAGCTGGCCATTTCCACCTTGCATGCCAACAACGCACACCAGACCATGGATCGCATCATCAACATGTTTCCGCAGCAGTTGCATAAACAGCTGTTCATGGATCTATCCATCAATCTGCGCGCCATCATCTCCCAGCGGCTGGTGATGAGCAGGGAAGGCAAGCGCATCGCCGCCGTCGAAGTCATGCTGAACACGCCGCATATCGCCGACCTCATACTCAAGGGCAAAATCGACGAGATCCGCGAAGCCATGGAAGAGAGCCACGAAGCCGGCATGCAGTCGTTCGACGAAGCCCTGCACCGGCTCTTCAAGGCAGGCAGGGTGACGCTCGAGGAAGCGCTGCGCAATGCGGATTCACGCGCCAACCTGGAAGCCAAGATCAATTTCGGTTGACCGCACACATGCGGACGGCTGTTTCTGCGTCAGTCAGTCTAGGGCCCCGTTATGGACAATGGAATACGCATGTCGATGAGAATGTCATGTGCAATCGCAACATTCGCGTTTGCGGTATCAGTCCGCGCGGCTCAAAGCGTTGCGCCGCCGGTACAAGCGTTCTTTTCTTATCCGCAGATATCCGAAGTACAGATATCTCC
>JAGWNO010000061.1 GCA_028871235.1 Gammaproteobacteria bacterium | reverse complement strand
CTCGTTACGGTCAGGCGTCACCAGTTCCGCGGCAGCGGTGGGCGTGGGCGCGCGCGCATCGGCGACAAAATCCGCGATAGTAAAGTCAATCTCGTGACCGACGCCGCTGATGATGGGGAGGGCGCATGCATGGATGGCCCGTGCCACGGCTTCTTCATTGAATGCCCACAGGTCTTCCAATGAACCGCCGCCACGGGCAATGATGAGCACGTCGCATTCGGCGCGCGCGGAGGCGGTGCGGATCATGGCGGCAAGCTTGGCACCCGCGCCTTCGCCTTGCACTGGCGCTGGGTAAAGAATGACGCGGGCTGACGGCTGCCGGCGGCGGATGACGCTGAGGATGTCACGCAGGGCCGCGCCGCTCGGCGAAGTTACCACACCGATGATGCCCGGCATGGCAGGCAGCGGTTTCTTGTGGGCCGGGTCGAACAGGCCTTCGCCCGCAAGCTTTTGCCGCAGCTGTTCGAAAGCACGCTGCAAAGCGCCGTGACCCGCGTCTTCCATGTGTTCGACGATGAGCTGAAAGTCGCCGCGCGGCTCGTACAGACTCACGCGCGCGCGCACCAGCACCTGCATGCCCTCGGCGGGTTTGCAGCGCAGCAGGGTGGCACGGTTGCGGAACAGGGCGCAGCGCACCTGCGCGGCGGCATCCTTGAGGGAGAAATACAGATGCCCGGAGGCCGGACGCGACAGATTGGAGAGTTCGCCTTCTACCCACAGCAGCGGGAAGCCGCCTTCCAGCAGCGCCCGCGCCTCGTGGTTGAGGCGTGAGACGGAGAACACCTGTCGTTCGGGCGTTCCCGGGGCGGGGATTTCCTGCGGCGTGCCCATGTACCCATGATAGCGGCGGAGGACTGGCGGTGAAAGCCGCCATCCCGCCAGTCCGACACTGGCTCAGGTTTACCCGCAGCCGGCCAAGGGATTATAATTCCAAGATTTACCGCAACCTGCCTGGGAGCCGTGATGCGCATCGTCCAGGAAGCCCTCACTTTCGACGACGTCCTGCTTGTGCCCGCATACACCGCGGTGTTGCCGCGAGACGTGGATCTCAAGACGCGACTCACCCGTCACATCACCCTGAATATCCCGCTTATATCCGCGGCCATGGATTCGGTCACCGAGGCACGGCTCGCCATCAGCATGGCGCAGGAAGGCGGCATCGGCATCATCCACAAGAACATGACGCCTGAAGAACAGGCGCGCCAGGTGCGCACCGTCAAAAAATACGAAAGCGGCGTCATCAAGGATCCCATCACTGTCTCGCCCGACGCCACCGTCGGCGACGTGCTCAAGCTCACCCGCGCGCATCAGATCTCTGGCGTGCCGGTGGTGGACGGCGAGCGGCTCGTCGGCATCGTCACCAGCCGCGATCTGCGTTTCGAGACCCGCTACGATGAGCCGGTGGCCAGGATCATGACCGGCGAGGATCATCTGGTTACCGTGAAGGAGGGCGCCGAAAAAGAAGAAATCCTCGCCAAACTGCACCAGCACCGTATCGAGAAGATCCTGGTGGTGAACGACGGGTTCCAGCTGCGCGGCATGATTACCGTGAAGGATATCCAGAAGGCCAAGGATTATCCCAGCGCCTGCAAGGACGAGCACGGACGCCTGCGCGTGGGCGCAGCGGTGGGTACCGGTGCCGAGACCGGGCCGCGCGTGGCGGCGCTGGTGGAGGCCGGCGTGGATGTAGTCATTGTGGATACTTCACATGGCCATAGTGAGGGTGTGCTGGAGCAGGTGCGCCGGATCAAGAAGCGATACCAGGATCTCGCCGTTATCGGCGGCAATATCGTCACAGCGGAGGCTGCCAAGGCACTGGTGGAAGCGGGCGCCGACGGTGTCAAGGTGGGCATCGGCCCCGGTTCCATCTGCACCACGCGCATCGTCGCGGGCGTGGGTGTGCCGCAGATCACCGCGGTTGCCAACGTAGCGGAGGCGCTTGCCAGGAACGGTGTGCCCCTGATCGCCGATGGCGGCATACGTTATTCCGGCGACATCGCCAAGGCGCTCGCCGCCGGAGCCTACTCGGTGATGATCGGTGGCCTGTTCGCCGGCACCGAGGAGGCGCCCGGCGAGGTGGAGTTGTATCAGGGGCGTTCCTACAAATCCTACCGTGGCATGGGTTCATTGGGTGCCATGGCGCAGAAGCAGGGCTCCGCTGACCGCTATTTCCAGGATCCCACCGAAGAAGTGGAGAAGCTGGTGCCGGAAGGCATCGAGGGCCGCGTGCCCTACAAGGGCAGCCTGGTAGCCATCGTCCACCAGCTCATGGGCGGTGTGCGTTCCAGCATGGGCTATACCGGCTGCCGGAACATCGATGAGATGCGCACCAAACCCCAGTTCGTACGCATCACCGGCGCCGGGATGCGCGAGAGCCATGTGCACGATGTGACCATCACCAAGGAAGCGCCGAACTACCGGATGGATTGACTCGTTAATCCATCCGAGGTGAGGGGTGAGGAGAGAGGGGTGAGGAGCCTGGAATTTTCATTTATTTCACTTGCACCTGTCTCTGGCTTGTCTGCGGATTGTTTGCTTATCATTGCGGTAACAAAGTGATTAGGGATACACACCTCACACCTCACACCTCACGCCTCACCGGTGAAGCGGAGCCTCGCGACATTCATGCGGAGCGCATCCTGATCCTGGACTTCGGCTCCCAGTGGACCCAGCTCATCGCACGCCGGGTACGCGAGATCGGCGTGTTCTGCGAAATCCGCTCTTCGGACATGGATGAGAAATCGTTGCGTGAGTTCGCAGCGCGCGGCGTAATCCTTTCCGGCGGTCCGGAATCAGTGGCGGGCGACGCCACGCCCAAGACGCCGCGTGCCGTATTCGAGCTGAACGTGCCGGTGCTGGGTATCTGTTACGGCATGCATGACATGGCGGCGCAACTCGGCGGCAAGGTGGAACCCGGCAAGCACCGCGAATTCGGTGTGGAGCGCATGGCGGTCACGGCGCCATCGCGTCTGCTGGATGGCATCGAGGATGACGTGGGCAGTAATGGCCGGCCGCTGCTGGAAGTCATGATGAATCACGGCGATTCGGTGACGCAATTACCGGCAGGTTTTGTTCGCATCGGCGTATCAAAGGATGCCTCCTGCGCCGCCATGGCAGATGACGCGCGGCGCTTCTACGGCGTACAGTTTCATCCGGAGGTCACTCAGACGCGTCAGGGCGGGCGCATCCTGTCACGATTCGCGTTGGAACTGTGCGGCTGCACACCGCTGTGGAATCCTTCAGGCATCATCGAGGATGCGATACGCACCGTGCGCGAGCAGGTGGGTTCAGACAAGGTGCTGCTGGGGCTGTCCGGTGGCGTGGATTCTTCGGTGGTGGCGGCTTTGTTGCACCGCGCCATCGGCGATCAGCTCACTTGCGTGTTCGTGGATACTGGCTTGCTGCGCTTGCACGAAGGCGATCAGGTCATGGACACCTTCGCGCGCCACATGGGTGTGCGTGTGATGCGCGTGGATGCAGAGGCGCGCTTTCTTGCCGCGCTGTCTGGGGTCAGCGACCCGGAACAGAAGCGCAAGATCATCGGCAAATCATTCATCGAAGTGTTCGAGCAGGAGGCGGATAAAATCGCCGATGTGAATTGGCTGGCACAGGGCACCATATATCCGGATGTGATCGAGTCCGCCGCTGCCAGTGGCAAGGCGCACGTCATCAAGTCGCACCACAATGTCGGTGGCTTGCCGGCACATATGCGCATGAAACTGGTGGAGCCGCTGCGCGAATTGTTCAAGGATGAAGTGCGTAAGATCGGCATTGAACTGGGTTTGTCGCATGACATGGTGTATCGCCATCCCTTCCCCGGGCCGGGCCTGGGCGTACGCATTCTGGGCGAAGTCAAAAAGGAATACGCTGACCTGCTGCGTCGTGCCGATGCCATATATATAGAGGAACTGCGCAAGGCCAGGCTCTACGACCAGGTGAGCCAGGCCTTCGCGGTGTTCCTGCCGGTGCGCTCCGTGGGCGTCATGGGCGACGGCCGCCGTTATGATCATGTGGTAGCGCTGCGCGCTGTGGAAACGGTGGACTTCATGTCGGCCCGGTGGGCGCGGCTGCCTTACGACTTTCTCGATCATGTCTCGCGACGTATCATCAACGAGACGCCGGGTATCTCGCGTGTTGTGTATGACATTTCCGGGAAACCTCCAGCCACCATTGAATGGGAATGAGCAAGAAGTGCAGAGTGAGGGCAGGAATCTGGAGTTCTCAAGCGGGTATTTTGGTTATGAATGCATTCACCCATCAGCTCTCACCCGTTATCCATAAAGCTGCCGGCGAAGACGATCTACATTGGATGCAAGCGGCGTTGGCGCTGGCCTGCCAGGCCGAGGCGCAGGGCGAAGTACCGGTGGGTGCCGTGGTGGTGAAGGACGGCGCGATTATCGGTCGCGGCTGGAACCATCCTATCAGCGCCCGCGATCCCACCGCCCATGCTGAAATCATCGCCATGCGTGCGGCGGCCCGGGCGCTCGGCAACTACCGTCTGACGGACACCACCATATATGTAACGCTTGAACCCTGCGCCATGTGCGCTGGAGCCATGGTACACGCGCGCGTCCGGCGGCTGGTCTTCGGTGCCGCGGACCCGCGGGCTGGTGCCGCCGGCAGTGTTTTCAATGTTGTCCAGGCCGCACCCCTGAACCATCGCCTGGAGGTGACGGCCGGTGTCATGGCGGAGGAGTGTGGAGAGCTGTTGAGGCGGTTTTTCGCCGATCGCCGGTAGGCCGGGCCGGAGCGATAGGGTAAAATCCAGCGCCCTGAAACTTGGGCTGAGCAGCGTACACGGGTTGGATCCGGCGACAGACGGGGCTATAGCTGCAAATGTACCGGAGCGGGTGAAGCCGATGTCTTTCATCGGAATGCCGGTGGCATTCCGATCCGGCTGAACGCCGAGCCATGGAGGGCGAGGCTGGCCGGCTTGCCAGGGAGGGCTCTGTGAGCATATAGAGTTTCATTGGAGAGGTACCGAAGCGGTCACAACGGCACCGACTCGAAATCGGTTGGGGGCATAGCGCTCCACGTGGGTTCGAATCCCACCCTCTCCGCCAGTTTCTGGATTACACTTCACCCAACCATCCCAAACTGTATTTACACATGGCCGCTCGCCACATATATAAGGTCATCTTCATGAACCAGGGCAAGATCTACGAGGTCTACGCCCGCAAAGTGAGCCAGGAGGGCTTCTGGGGGTTCATCGAGATTGAGCAGCTGGTATTCGGCGGGCGTTCCAGTGTGGTGGTGGACCCGAGCGAGGAGAAGCTCAAGGATGAGTTCAACGGGGTGAAATGCACCTATATCCCCATGCATGCGGTGGTGCGCATCGACGAGGTGGCCCACGAAGGCACCGCCAAGATCGTCGCCCTCGAAAGCGGTTCCAACGTCACGCCTTTTCCCATGCCGCTTTATACGCCCGGCAGCGGCGCGCACAAGAAATGAAGTATCCCCTCCCCGGTTCCGCGACGGAGCCTCGCTGACGGTGCGCTTCGCCCTGCTCGGCAGCGGCAGCCGCGGTAATGCCACCCTGGTCCAGGCGGGCGTTACCTGCATCATGGTGGACTGCGGATTTTCCATCACCGAAGCCGAGTCACGCCTCGCGCGGTTCGCGGTTGCATGCACAGACCTGTCCGCCATTCTGGTTACCCATGAGCATGCGGACCATGTGAGCGGCGTGGCGCGGTTTGCCGCCCGCCACCGGATCCCGGTGTGGTGCACCGCCGGTACCCTGGCAGCCTGTGAACGCGTGAACCTAAGGGTGGCAGAGTGCTTTGATGCCCATGCAGACTTTGCCATCGGCGACTTCAACGTGTCCCCGTTGACCGTACCCCACGATGCGCGCGAGCCGACCCAGTTCATCTTCAGCGACGGCGATCATCGGCTGGGCATGCTCACGGATACCGGCAGCATCACTCCGCATATCCAGCGCTCCCTGGATGGCTGCGATGGACTCATCCTGGAATGCAACCATGACCATGACATGTTGGAGAACGGCCCTTATCCCGCCAGCCTCAAGACACGGGTGGGCGGACCTTTGGGCCACCTGAGCAATGCCCAGGCGGCCGCGCTGCTGGCGGGCCTGGACCGCAGCCATCTGCAGCATCTGGTGGCGGCGCATCTTTCCGCCAAGAACAACACGCCGGCGCTTGCCCGCAGTGCGCTGGCGGAGGCCGCAGGTTGTGACAGCAGTTGGATCCAGGTGGCGAGCCAGGAACAGGGCCTGGAGTGGCGCGAGCTGTGCTAGCGGGCTGGTGAGCGGCGCAACCATCCGGTAAAATATCCATCCGCTCCCGCCCTAGGACCGATCATGCTGCAGTTCCGTGGTGGCCCGGCCCTCTCCACGTTCCGCATCCAGAAACTGCTCGCTAACCTCCGCAAACTGCTGCCGGGCCTCTCCGGCCTTGAGACAGAATTCCTGTATTTCGTGGATTGCATCGCGCCTCTGGACGCAGACGAGCGGGCGACACTGCAGCAATTGCTGCATGCGGGGCCGGCGCCGCGAGCTGAAGCTCCTGCCGGCAGATTGCTGCTGTGCGTACCCCGGCTCGGCACCATCTCGCCATGGGCCAGCAAGGCTACTGATATCGCCCACAACTGCGGTCTGCAGAATGTCCACCGCATCGAACGCGGTATCGCCTATTACATCCAATCCCCGCGATCGGAACCAGGTCACGAGGAAATTGCACGCCTCGCGGCGCTGTTGCACGACCGCATGACCCAGACGATGCTGCTGGATGCGGCGGACGCGGCGCGGCTGTTTGAGCAGACGACACCGGTGCCGCTCAATACCGTGGATGTTCTCAAGGGCGGGCGTGATGCGCTGGTGCACGCCGACCACGAGTTTGGCTTTGCGTTGTCGGACGATGAGATCGATTATCTGCTGGAGAATTTCCGCAGGCTCAAACGCAATCCCACCGATGCGGAACTCATGATGTTCGCACAAGCGAACTCCGAGCATTGCCGCCACAAGATCTTCCGCGGTGCCTGGATCATCGACGCTCGGCGTCAGGACGCAACCCTGTTCGGCATGATTCGGCGTACCTACGAACATAACTCCCGGGGCGTGCTGTCGGCCTACAGGGATAATGCCGCGGTGATGGAGGGACAGCGTGCCGAACGCTTCTTCCCGCAGCCGCAGGACAAGGTCTACGCCTACCACCAGGAGGATGTGCACATCCTGATGAAGGTTGAGACCCACAATCATCCCACGGCCATCTCGCCGTTCGCGGGCGCCGCCACCGGCTCCGGCGGCGAGATCCGCGACGAGGGCGCTACCGGGCGCGGCGCCAAACCCAAGGCGGGTCTCACCGGGTTCTCCGTTTCCAATCTGAAAATCCCCGGCTTCGTACAGCCATGGGAAACCGATTACGGCAAGCCGCGGCGGATTGCTTCCGCGCTCGATATCATGATCGAGGGTCCTATCGGTGCCGCTGCCTTCAACAACGAATTCGGCCGTGCCAGCATCTGCGGTTATTTCCGCACCTATGAGCAGCAGCAGGGCGACATGCTGCGCGGTTACCATAAACCCATCATGATCGCCGGCGGCCTTGGCAATATCCGTGCCGGGCACGTGGAGAAACGGGCGCTGCCGGCGGGCGCCAAGGTGGTCGTGCTGGGCGGACCGGCCATGAGAATCGGCCTGGGCGGCGGTGCGGCCTCCAGCTTGGCCAGCGGTACCAGTGCCGAGGAACTGGACTTCGCTTCGGTACAACGCGGCAACGCGGAGATCCAGCGGCGCGCCCAGGAAGTGATCGATGCCTGCTGGGCCATGGGCGAAAACAACCCGGTGCTCTCCATCCACGACGTGGGTGCCGGGGGCCTTTCCAATGCGGTGCCCGAGATCCTGGATGCAAGCCAGCGCGGCGGCGTGTTCGATCTGCGGCGTGTGCCCAATGATGAACCGGGCATGTCACCCATGGAGATTTGGTGCAACGAGGCCCAGGAACGCTATGTACTGGCAGTGACTGCCGGGCGGCTGGCGGAATTCACGGAGATTTGCGCCCGCGAACGCTGCCCGCTGGCGGTGATCGGCGAAGCCAGCGGCGAAGCGCTGCTGGTGGTGCAGGACCCGCATTTCCGCAACAAGCCGGTTGACATGCCCATGGAAGTGCTGCTGGGTAAAACACCGAAGATGCTGCGCGATGTGCGGCACGTGCCTTCGTTACCCACCCGGTTTGACACTGCCGGCCTGGATCTGCGCGCAGCGGCCCTGCGGCTGCTGCGTCTGCCGGCGGTGGCGGACAAAGGGTTCCTCATCACCATCGGCGACCGTACCGTGGGCGGCCTCGTCTGCCGCGATCCCCTGGTGGGCCCGTGGCAGGTGCCAGTGAGTGACCTGGCGGTGATCGCCACCGGTTATCACGGCTATCACGGCGAAGCCATGGCCATGGGCGAGCGCGCGCCGCTGGCGGTGATCAACGCGCCCGCCTCGGGGCGTATGGCGGTGGCCGAAGCGATCACCAACATCGCTGCCGCCGACATCGGCGCACTTGCGGACGTGCGCTTGTCCGCCAACTGGATGGCTGCTTGCGGGCATCCCGGCGAGGATGCCGCGCTGTTCGACACAGTGCAGGCGGTGAGCGACCTGTGCGTGGCGCTGGATATCACCATACCGGTGGGCAAGGATTCGTTGTCCATGCAGACCGTGTGGCAGCAAGATGGCAGGGAACGCATCATGGTGGCTCCGCTGTCGCTTGTCGTCTCGGCATTCGCGCCGGTCAGGGACATCCGCAGAACACTCACGCCGCAACTGCGCATCGATGACGGTGAGACACAGCTGTTACTGGTGGACCTCGGCAGCACGCGCAACCGGCTGGGTGGTTCCTGTCTGGCACAGGTATATGGTGCAACCGGTGATACGGCCCCGGATGTGGATGATCCAGCCAGCCTGCGCGGGTTCTTCACGGCTATCCAGGAATTACTCGCCAGCGGCAAGCTGCTGGCTTACCACGACCGCTCGGACGGTGGTTTATTCGTCACCCTATGCGAGATGGCCTTCGCGGCCCATTGCGGTATCGAGATGTCACTGGATACGCTCGGCCCGGAACCGGCGGCGGCGTTGTTTGCAGAAGAGGCGGGCGCGGTATTGCAGTTGCGCAGCGGGGATGTTGCGGCAGCGCGGAAAATACTGACCCGCCACGGACTGGGAGATGCGGTGCATTCACTGGGCGCGCCGCGCGCTGACGAACGCCTTGTTTTCAGGCATGCGGGCAGGATTGTGCTGGATATGCCGCGCAGCGAATGCCAGCGTGCCTGGAGTGAGACCAGTTATCACATGCAGCGCCTGCGCGATAATCCGCAGAGTGCGGAGCAGGAGTTAAGCTCGAAGCTGGATGCACAGGATCCGGGCCTGCAGGCGCGGCTCAGCTTCAATCCGGCGGAGGATGTGGCGGCGCCGTGGATCGCCACAGGCATACGTCCGCGGGTGGCCATCCTGCGGGAGCAGGGCGTGAACGGCCAGATCGAGATGGCTGCGGCATGCCACCGTGCCGGTTTCAGCGCTGTGGATGTACATATGACCGACATCCTGGAAGGTCGCATCACCCTCGCGGATTTCAAGGGTCTCATCGCCTGCGGCGGTTTCTCCTACGGTGACGTACTGGGAGCCGGCCAGGGCTGGGCCAGGTCCATCCTGTTCAATCCCCGCGCGCGCGATGAGTTCAGCCGCTTCTTCCAGCGCCGCGACAGTTTCGGTCTGGGCGTGTGCAATGGTTGCCAGATGATGGCGGCGCTGGGTGACATGATCCCCGGTGCGGCGGGCTGGCCGCGGTTCGTGCGAAATATCTCGGAGCAGTTCGAGGGACGCCTGAGCCTGGTGGAGGTACTGCCATCACCGTCGCTGTTCTTCACCGGCATGCAGGGCTCGGTCATACCCATCGCCGTGGCCCACGGAGAGGGCCGTGCGGAATTTGCCGCCGCCGACGGCGCTGGGAAATTGCTGGCCAGCAGCCGCGTGGCGCTGCGCTTCGTGGACAACCACGCACAGCCCACTGAGCGCTATCCGGCCAATCCCAATGGCTCGCCGCTCGGCATCACCGGGATCACCAATACAGATGGGCGCTTCACCTTGTTGATGCCACACCCGGAACGGGTGCACCGCACGGTGCAGATGTCCTGGCATCCCCACGGATGGGGCGAGGATTCTCCCTGGATGCGCATGTTCCGCAACGCGCGTTGTTGGGTCAGCTGACTTCTATAAGGCAGCGAGGCACACGAGAAGCAATTAAGTGGTACGACGCGAGGCCTCCCTCTATGGGCAGGTCAGTTCTCTAGCGGCATATGCGCGAGCCTACAAGCGGCTGGCAGTAGTCATGATACCAGTGGTTTTCCTTGGATTTGGGCGGTATGGGATCATTTTGCAGATGATGCACGGAGATGATTTTCACGGGTGCAGTGGCTGCATACTGCAAGGCCATCGCGGGAGCCATGGCGGAGGCCGTGTTGCCCGTTGAGGTATTGCTCGCCGTGGTCATGGGCTTGGTAGCCGGCGAGGGGGGGTGCGCCATTTCGGTATTTGCCGGCCTGTATCCGGGAAGAGCCGGGGGAGAGCTGATGGTGGCGATTTGCATGTTTATGAGCTTGGTCACGGGTTGCAGTGCCAGCTTCGCAATACGTGTCGGTGCTACGTGGGTTTTAAGGATAATGGGCTGAGATATCGCTGGCTCTGCCTTGGTGGTGGGCGGCGCGATACGCATCTGGCTGATTAATGGGTGACTCATGATGTGAGGGATAAACTGCGTCGCGGCTGGCGTCGGCAGAGGCGACCGCAACATATACCGTGACGTAAACAGGGTCCCCAGGCCGAATACGAATACCAGGACCGGCAGGGTTTTCAGCCAGCCGATTTTTATGGTGTGGTGGTGAGGAGAGATCAGCCGATCGACCCGCAACACCAATGCACCGCCATCGACACCAAATATCACTGCGGGACGGGCC
>JAGWNO010000060.1 GCA_028871235.1 Gammaproteobacteria bacterium | reverse complement strand
ACTTCAATGTTGGTGGGGAGATGGAGACTGCGGACATCAAACCCCAGGCGTTCCGCCGCTTTGCATTTAGCGAAGCGGAAATCGCGTACGCCTTCTTCGGCCATGATGCGGGCCGCTTCCTGGGCAAGCAAGCGCCGCGAATCGTCCATGCGCGGCGAAGCGCGTCTGGCCATGGGCAGTGCGTATTAAGGTTGCTTGAAGAAAGATTAGCACATACTCAAAAGAGATCCGTACTGCTCTGCTTTTTTTTGTCCTGCGCCTTGGCCGGCAGATGGCCAGCCAGGAAGTACTCGAAGATCGAGCCAGGATCGTTGGCGCTGACCAAAAGGCCCGTGCGGGGATCGATACGCGCTTGCACAATGCCTGGCGGCTCTATGAATGGCGCCTGGGGAACGCCCTGCAACGCCGGTCCCATGAAATCCATCCAGATGGGCAATGCCGCCCTGGCGCCCTGCTCACCGTCACCCAGTGACTGCGCCGGCTGGTCATTGCCCACCCATACCACGGTCACAATGTCATTGTTGTAACCATCGAACCAGGCGTCAGTAAAATCATTGGTAGTGCCGGTCTTACCAGCCAGGTTCACCCGGCCCAGTGCCTGAGCTCGCGCACCAGTGCCGTACTTGATCACGTCCTGCAACATGTTGGTCATAAGCCAGGCGTTCTGCGGCGTGATCACCTGGGGCGCGAACTGCGGCATCTGCGGGGGCACCGCGGCGAGCGCTGCGCTGGTGGTGGCCGGTGCCGGTGCTTGGGTGGCGCCGGTGGTATCCACGCTGCAGGTATCGCAGGCTACGTCCGGATTGGCTTCAAACAACAGCTTGCCGGAACCGTCCTCGACACGCTGGATGAAGTACGGTGTAACCCGGAAGCCGTGGTTGGCGAATACCGCATAGCCGCGCACCATCTCCAGCGGGCTCAGGCTGGCGCTGCCCAGGGCCAAGGTCAGATTGTGGGGCAGCTCGCCCGGGTCGAAGCCGAACCGGGAGAGATAATTTATGGCGTAATCCACACCAATACTCTGTAGCACCCGTATGGATACCAGATTCAGAGAGTGCGCTAATGCCAGGCGCAGGCGCGTGGGGCCGCTGAAATCGCCTTCATAGTTACCCGGCCGCCACACGCCCAAGGACGGATCTTTCATCACCACCGGCGCATCGTTGACCACGCTGGCCGGTGTGAAGCCGTTCTCCAGCGCCGCGGAATAATAGAATGGCTTGAAGGACGAACCGGGCTGGCGATGGGCCTGGATGGCACGGTTGAACTTGCTGGCGTCGAAATCGAAGCCGCCCACCAGCGCGGCGATGGCGCCATCGAAAGGATCCACGCACACCAGGGCGCTCTGCGCCACCGGTATCTGCGACAGTGCCCAGCTGCCGTCGTCATTGTGCTGCAGATAGACGATATCGCCGCGTTTGAGGATATCGCCGGCGGTCCGCGGCGCTGCGCCCACGCTGTTGACAGTGATGTACCGTTGCGCCCACTTGAGGCCAGCCCAGTTCACCGTCACCAGACCGACGCCATCCGCGTAAAACTGCACATCCTGGTTTTCAACCTTCAATGCCAGCGCGGGAAACAGGCCGCCTGCATGTCCATAATCCGCGACCAGTTTCTGCCAGTCGTCCTGGCCTGAATCCAAGGGTACTTCCACATGCGCGACCGCACCGCGCCAGCCGTGTCGCTGGTCGTAATCCAACAGTCCGGCCCGCACCGCCTTCACCGCCAGGGGCTGCAGGCGGCTGTCAATGGTGGTGATCACCGAGTAGCCGGCGGTATACGCATCATCCCCGTAGGTGCTAACCATGTAGTCGCGCACCATCTCGGCAAGATAGGGCGCACTCACTTCTGCGGTAGGCTCATGATAGGAGGCGGTCATGGGTGCGGCCATGGCCTGCTGATACTGATCCTTGCTGATGTAGCCGTCCGTCAGCATGCGGCCGAGCACATAACCGCGGCGCGCCATGGCGCGGTCAGGATTCACCAGGGGATTGTCGCTGGATGGCGCCTTGGGGAGCCCCGCGATCATGGCGATCTGGTCCAGGGTCAGGTGGTCGACGTCAACGCCGTAATACACCTCCGCCGCCGCCCCCACGCCGTAAGCGCGGTTACCCAGGTAAATCTTATTGAGGTAGAGAGCCAGGATGTCCTGTTTGGACAGCTCCCGCTCGATTTTCAAAGCCAGGAAAACCTCCCGCAGCTTGCGGGTATAGGTCTTTTCGCGGGTAAGAAAGAAGTTGCGGGCGAGCTGCATGGTGATGGTACCGCCGCCCTGGGTCTTCTCGCCGGTGAGCGCCAGGTGCACGGCCGCCCGCAGGATGCCCTGCACATCCACCCCAGGATGCTCCCAAAAATGCTCGTCCTCAGCCGCCACGAAGGCGTCCACCATGGGTTTGGGGATTTGGTCATAATCCAGGGGTATGCGTCGCTTCTCCCCAAACACCGCCAGCAGGCGCCCGTCCCTGGTATAGACCCGCAGGGGCACCTGCAGACGGATGTCCTTGAGCACCGCCACCGAAGGCAGGCTGGGGGCTACGAACAAATAGGCCCCCACCAGGCCCAGGAACCCCAACCCGAAGAGTCCCAGGACAAGGGCAATCACAACATATAGTGCTTTGGGGAGTCGGCGCATGTCCCACCTGTGAATCGGCGCGTCAGGGCCCGGGGGGGACGGTCAGAAATGACCTGTCCAAAAGTGAAAAAACTATATTTGATTTAATCATTTGTTGATATATATTGAAGCTGTGACTTAAGACACGGGGCGACCCTCGGGGTCGATTTCAGGGGTCAGCGAAAGGACTATAGACGTGCTTTTAAAGCCTTCGTCAACACCGCTCGTGGGAATCGACATCAGCACTTCGTCCGTCAAGCTGATCGAGCTTTCCAAGAGCGGGGGCGCCTATAAGGTAGAAAGCTTCGCTGCCGAAGCCATGCCCGTCAATGCTATCACCGACAAGGTCATCATGGACCTGGATGCAGTGGGCGAGGCGGTGCGCAAGGCGGTAAAACGCGCCAGCCCGCATACCAAATACGCCGCCGTCGCCGTGGGCGGTCAGGTCATGACCAAGACCATCCAGATGCCCGCGTCCCTGCCGGACAGGGATTTGGGTGAACAGATAGAGCTCCAGGCCGACCAATACATCTCCCAGCCACTGGAAGAAGTGGCATTCGATTACGAAATCCTCGGCATATCCCAGGCCGATCCGGACCTGGTGGATGTGCTGCTGGTGGCCGCACGCAAGGAAAACATCGAAAAACTCCAGGCAGTGCTGGAAGTGGCCGGCATGAACGCCAAGGTGGTTGACGTGGAAGTCTACGCCGTGGAAAACGCCTGCAAGCTGCTCACCCACCAGATGGTGGACGAGGGTCTGGACCGCACCATCGGCCTGGTGGATTTCGGCGCCGCTGCCACCACTTTCAGCGTGCTGCGTGACCGCAAGATCATCTATAGCCATACCGCTGATTTCGGCGGCAAGGTCCTCACCGACGAAATCATGCGCCATTACGGTCTCACTTACGACGAAGCCGGCAAGGCCAAGAAAGAAGGCGGTCTGCCCAACAATTACAAGGTCGAGATCCTCGATCCTTTCATGGATGACATGGCGCAGACCGTAAACCGCTCGCTGCAGTTCTACCAGTCATCCACCAGCGAGCATCAGCATCTCGATCAAATCATCGTGTGCGGCGGATGCGCGGCCATACCCGGTGCCGCCGAGCGCATCAGCGAGAAACTCAACACCCCCACCCTGGTCGGAAACCCATTCGGCAGGATGAAACTATCATCCAGGGCAAAATCGCAGATGGTGGAAAACGAAGCCGCGGCCCTGCTGGTCGCCTGTGGTCTGGCCTTACGGAGCTTCGACTGATATGCCACGCATTAACCTGCTCCCTTGGCGTGAGGATCGCCGCAAGGAACGCCAGCGTCGATTCAATTTCCATTTGATCCTGGCGGTGGCCGCGGGTGTGGTGATGCTGCTCGGCATATGGGGATTGATCAGTGATGCCATCTCGAATCAACAGGCACGCAATGATTTCTTGAAGGGCCAGATCACGCTCATGAACAAGCAGATTGCCGAGATCAAGGATCTGCAGCAAACCAAGCAGCGGCTGATTGCACGCATGCAGATCATCGAGCAGCTGCAGCAGAGCCGGCCGACGGAAGTGCATGTTTTCGATCAACTGGTGAAGACGCTGCCACCTGGTGTGTATCTGACCCAGGTCACACAAAAAATTGATCAACTCACCATACAGGGCGTGGCCGAATCCAGTGCCCGCGTGTCGACTTACATGCGCAACATAGATAGTTCGCCCTGGCTGGGTGACCCGAATTTGCAGGTGGTACAAAAAGACAATGCCGTGAATTTCGGGATCCGCGCACAGCAGTTCACCATCACCGCAAAGGTGGTGGACAAGAGCGACGCCAATGCGCAGTCAACCAACGCAGCGCCGCAGGGAGGCACCCGGCCATGAAACTGGCGGATCTCAAGAACATCAACCTCAACGAACTGCGCAACCTGGATTTCAAGAACACCGGCGGATGGCCGCTGCCTGCGCGCATCATCGCACTGACGGTGATCTTCGTGGTGGTGGTGGCTGCCGGCTATTATTTCTGGCTGAGTTCCAACGTGCAGCAGCTCGGTCAAGCGCAGCAGCAGGAAGTGACCCTCAAGCAGCAATTCGAGCAGAAGGCCGCCGAAGCCGCCAATCTGGACATATACAAAAAGCAGCTTGAGGAAATGAAGAAATCCTTCGGCACCATGTTGCGCCAGCTGCCCGGTCGCACGGAAATTCCCAGCCTGTTGCAGGACATATCCCAAACTGCCCAGGTAGACGGCCTGAAGCAGGATCTGTTCAAGCCAAATGATGAAATAAAAAAGGATTTTTACGCCGAGAAGCCCATAGAAATTACCGTGGAAGGCAGCTACCACCAATTCGGCAGGTTTGTGAGTGATGTGGCCGCATTGCCACGCATCATCACCGTGCACGACGTGACCATCAAGCCGCAGGCCAACGACACTATCGGTGCGAATCTGGTGATGACACTCACCGCCAAAACCTATCGCTATCTTGAAGACAGCGAACAGCTGGTGAGTAAACCAGTCAAGGGGCGGGGCAAGCCATGAGCAGCATTATCTCCTCGCGCCATCGCCATACCCGCCGCGCTGCGTTTCTCGTGCTTATGTGCGCGGTATTCATGCTCACAGGCTGCAACGATCGCCTGCAGGACTTGCGTCAATACGTGAACCAGGTCAAAGCGCGCAAGGGTGCCCATGTGGAGCCGTTGCCGCAGGTCAAGCCGTTCGAAACCTTCACCTATGATGACCAGAACCTGCGTTCGCCTTTCATCCCCCAACTGCAGAGTTTTGCCACTCTGGGTGCTGGCGCCGGCGGCGGTTCCGGCGTGCATCCGGACTTCAATCGCGCCCGCGAGTACCTGGAGCAGTTCCCACTGGATGGCTTGAAGATGATGGGCACCATCACGGTGAACGGCATCATGTATGCGCTGATCCGGGATGGTGATGGCGTGGTGCACCGCGTGACCGCGGGCAACTATATGGGGCAGAACTTCGGCAAGATCGTAAAGATTACCCAGGCGGGCCTGACATTGCGGGAAATCATTCCGGATGGACAGGGTGGCTGGATAGAACGCATGACCACCGTCCAGCTGGGCGGTTGAATTTGAGGTGAGGCGCAAGTCATGAACAGTAAATATATTCATATTCACACCGGCATATGCCGCGGCATGGCAGGCGCGTGTGTGCTGATCGCGACGTTGCTGACAGTCCCTGCGGCGTCGGCAGCCAACGATGAAGGGCATAACCAGTTGCAGGCCATAACCGCCACCAGGCTGGCCGGTGACCGCGTGCAGTTGCAGCTCAAGTTGAGCGACAGCACCTCACAGCCGCTGGCCTTCACCGTAAGCCAGCCGGCTCGCATCGCCCTGGACCTGGCGGACACACGCCTGGCTCTCAAGGAGCGCAAGACCGACATCGACGTAGGCGACGTGAGCAGCGTGGTAGCCGCTGAAGCCGGCGCCCGCACCCGCGTAGTCATCAATCTCACCGCGCTGGTGCCCTACAACATGAGCGTCGAGGGCAACACCGTATATATCCTGCTGGGCGGCAACCCGAGTGATACGGCCGTCGCCCAGCTCAACCCCGCCAGCCTGTCTGCCATGATTACGGCCACCGCGCCTGCCCCGGCGGCGACCAATTCTGCTTCGCCGGCACCGGCTGCTCCGGCCCAGGGCCTTACCAAAGTGGACTTCCGCCGCGGGCCTGACGGCACTGGTCAGGTGGTTGTGGATCTCAGTAATCCGGCTATCGTCGGCAGCGTACACAGCGAAGGCAACAATGTTGTGGTGGATTTCGCCAATGCGCAGCTGCCCAAGGATCTGGTGCGGCGCATGGATGTGAGCGACTTCGCCACGCCGGTGCAATACATCGACGCCCAGAACACTCCATCTGGCGCACGCCTGGTCATCCATCCCACGGGCCAGTACGAGAAACTCGCCTACCAGAGTGATGGCCTGTTCTCAGTAGAGTTCAAGCCGGTAGCAGCGGCCAGCGCCGCCCAGACGGCACAGCAGAAGGAATACACCGGTCAGAAGATCAGCCTGAACTTCCAGAACATCGATATCCGTGCCGTGCTGCAAATCCTTGCAGACGCCAGCGGCAAGAACATAGTGGTGTCCGACAGCGTCAAGGGAAACATCACCCTGCGCCTGCAGGACGTGCCTTGGGACCAGGCACTGGACATCATCATGCGCACCAAGGGTCTGTCCAGCCGTCAGTTCGGCAATACACTGATGATAGGCACCGCCCAGGAGATTGCCGCGCAGGAGCAGGCGGAATTCGCCGCACAGCAGAGCATCCAGCAGAATGCGCCACTGCAATCCGCTTTTATCCAGGTGAACTACGCCAAGGCCAGTGACATCGCCGCGCTCATCAAGGGCAGCGGCACCGCCTCGATGCTGTCCAAGCGCGGCAGCCTCAGCGTGGACACCCGCACCAACACCCTGCTGGTCCAGGACACCTCCGCCAATATCGCCAGCATCCGCCAGATGGTTGTGAAGCTCGATGTGGCGGTGAAGCAGGTGCTCATCGAATCGCGCGTGGTCATCGCCACCAACGATTTCACCCGCCAGCTGGGCGTGCGCTTCGGCGCCAACGGCATCCGACAGACCAGCGGCGGCCTCATGAGCGTGAACGGCGACCTCAACGGCGCCAATACCCAGCAGAATGCGTTCAACCCGGTCCCGCCGGGTGTGGCTACCACCGGTACACCGCTGCTGAGCCTGCCGGCGCTCAACGACCAGCTCAACGTCAACGTACCCACCAGCAATCCGGTGGGGCAGGTGGCCTTTGCGGTGCTGCGCCAGAACTACCTGGTGGGTCTGGAACTCTCTGCCCTGCAGGCGGAAGGCAAGGGCGAGGTGGTATCCAGCCCGCGGGTGATCACCGCCAACGCCAAGGAAGCCACCATCGAACAGGGCGTGGAAATCCCCTACCAGCAGGCAGCTTCCAGCGGCGCCACCACCGTGCAATTCAAGAAAGCGGTGCTGAGCCTGGACGTGACGCCGCAGATCACACCGGATAACCGCATCATCATGGATCTCGAAGTCCACAAGGACAGCGTCGGCCAAGTGGTGCCGACCGGCAATGGCGGCAGCGTACCCAGTATCGACACCCGCGATGTGAAGACCCAGGTGCTGGTGAACAACGGCGACACGGTGGTGCTGGGCGGCATCTATGAGACCACCCGCAACACCACCGTCAACAAGGTGCCGCTGCTGGGCGACCTGCCGCTGCTCGGCTGGCTGTTCCGCAACACCCAGGTGGTGAACAACAAGGACGAGCTGCTTATCTTTGTCACCCCCAAGATCCTGGATCAGACCGCCAGTGTGGCCGAATGATGGCAACGGTGCAGAGCTAGCGGCAACGCCACCCCAACAGCAGACGGCACACCCATGTGACGGATCCACTGCCCGGCCGGATCTTCCTGGTCGGCCCCATGGGGGCCGGGAAGACGGCCATCGGGCGCGAACTGGCCCGTCTGCTCGATCGCGCATTCCTTGATACCGATCAGGAGATCGAGCGCCGCACCGGCGCGGATATCCCGTTGATTTTTGAGAAGGAAGGCGAGGCCGGCTTCCGGCGGCGCGAGCGGGAAGTCATCGAGGAACTGACCCTGCGGGAGAACATCGTGCTGGCCACCGGCGGCGGCGCGGTGCTGGATCCAGCCAACCGCGAGAACCTGAGCAACCGCGGTTTTGTCGTCTACCTCAAGGCTTCCGTCAGCGCCCAGGCGGGCCGCACCGGCCGCCACCGCAACCGGCCGCTGCTGGCCACCGAAAACCGTGAAACCCGGCTCACGGAACTGTTCACGGTGCGCCAGCCGCTCTACGAAAACCTCGCGCAGCTCACGGTGGTGACCGACCGCGGCCAGGTCCGTCCGCTCACCCAGCAGATTCTGCGGGAGCTGGAGAAGGCGGCGCGCGCGCTACGCAATATTTGTTGAGCATAGGGAAAGCCTGCGCATGAACACTCTCAACGTCCCGCTTGGAACACGCAGTTACCAAATCCACATCGGCAGCGGCGCCCTCACCCAACCGGAACTGTTCTCCGTCCATCTGCAGAAGGGCGCGGTCTGCATCATCACCGATGACCGGGTGGGCCCGCTGTACCTGGCGAAACTTGAGCAGGCACTTGCTGCATTTGAACCCCGCAGCGTTGCCGTACCCAACGGCGAGCGCCACAAGAACTGGCGGACACTGGACATGGTGTTCCGCTTCCTGCTGAAGAACGGTTTCGGCCGCGATGCCACCCTGGTGGCCCTGGGTGGCGGTGTCATCGGCGATCTCACCGGTTTCGGCGCTGCCTGTTACCAGCGTGGCATCGCCTACCTGCAGGTGCCCACCACGCTGCTCGCGCAAGTGGATGCTGCCATCGGCGGCAAGACCGCCATCAACCATGTCTACGGCAAGAACATGATCGGTGCCTTCCACCAACCGCGGGCGGTGGTAGTCGACCCGGGAACCCTGGTGACGCTGGAGCCCCGCGAACTGAGCAGCGGCCTTGCGGAAGTCATAAAGTACGGCCTCATCGCCGATGAGGATCTGTTTCTGTGGCTGGAAGGTCATGTGCAGGAACTGCTGGACCGCGATCTGCCGGCGCTCAACCACGCCATTAACCGCTGCTGCGAAATCAAGGCTGCGGTGGTGGCGGAGGACGAGCAGGAACAGGGGCGGCGCGCGCTGCTGAATCTCGGCCATACCTTCGGCCACGCCATCGAGCGGGCCTTGGGCTACGGCGAATGGCTGCACGGCGAAGCGGTGGCGGCGGGCATCGCCATGGCGGCGGAAGTGTCGGTGCGCATGGACTGGCTCAAACCCGCGGAATACCGGCGCATCTGCCGGCTAGTGGAACGCGCCGGCCTGCCCAACCGGCCGCCTGCTGCGGTGACACCGGGCCAGTTCCTCGAGTACATGCAGCGCGACAAGAAAGTCCGCCAGGGCCGGCAGCGGCTGGTATTGCCCAAGGGCATCGGCCAGGCGGTGGTGAGCGACGACTTCGACGCCGACGCGCTTGCCGACACTCTCACCCACAAACCGCTGTGAAGCCATCGGGGCTGCCGGCCGTGGCCGATCAACTGTCCCTCGCACCCTACGCTGCCCGTGACGCCACTTCCCGCGGCCGCCGGCATCCGGAGGCAGCGCCCAACTACCGCAGCGAATACCAGCGGGACCGGGACCGCATCATCCACTCCACCGCTTTCCGCCGCCTCATGTACAAGACCCAGGTGTTCATCTACGACGAGGGCGACCTGTACCGCACGCGCCTGACTCACTCGCTGGAAGTGGCGCAGATCGCCCGCAGCGTGGCGGTGGCACTGCGCCTCAACGAGCCCCTCACCGAGGCCATAGCCCTCGCCCACGACCTCGGCCACACGCCCTTCGGCCACGCCGGCCAGGATGCCCTCAACGCCGCCATGCAGGCGTTCGGCGGTTTCGAACATAACCTGCAGTCGCTGCGGGTGGTGGACCTGCTGGAGGAGAAATATGCCGATTTCCCCGGTCTCAACCTCACTTTCGAGACCCGCGAAGGCATCCTCAAGCACTGTTCCCTGGACCACGCCCGCAAGCTGGGGGATGTGGGCCGGCGCTTCCTGGAAAAACTGCAGCCGGGATTGGAAGCGCAACTCGCCAACCTGGCGGATGAGATCGCCTACAACAACCACGACGTGGATGACGGCCTGCGCGCCGGCCTCATCAACCAAGAGCAGCTCATGCAGATCGCCTTGTTCCGCGAACACTACCTCGCAGTAAGCGCCCGCTACCCAGGCCTGACGCCGCGGCGGCTGGTGCACGAGACCGTGCGCCGCATGATCAACGACCTCATCACCGATCTCATTGAGCACAGCCGCGCCCGCATCGAGGCCGTTGACCCCGCCGGCAGCGAGGAAGTGCGCTCCCTGCCGCGACCGCTCATCGCTTTCAGCGACGGCATGCAGGCCCGCAGCCTGGAACTGGCGCGTTTCCTGCGAGCGCAGCTTTACCACCACCCGCAGGTACAGCGCATGACGCAAAGAGCCACGCGCATCGTGGCTGAACTCTTCCATGTCTATGGCAACGATCCGGGGCAACTGCCGCAGGCCTTCGCCGCGGCCGCACGCGACGGGGAAGGCCATGGCGGTACCGCCAGCCTGGCACGGGTGGTAGCGGATTACATCGCCGGCATGACCGACCGCTATGCGGAGCGCGAATACCGGCGGCTAACCGGCAAAGCTGAACCATCCACCGACGCCGCAGAAACGGCGTGATAAAATCACGCCCCCTTCCGTACCGGCAACCGCCGCATGCTCTCCAGCAATACCGTGCCACGCCGCGAACGTCTGATACTCGGCCTCGACGTGCCCGACGCCGGTGCTGCCCGTCAGCTGGTGGCGCAACTGGGCGAGGCGGTGAGTTTCTACAAGATCGGCCTGGAACTGTTCATGGCCGGTGGTTATTTTGAGCTGCTGGATTGGCTGGTGGCGCAGCACAAGAAAGTCTTCGTGGACCTCAAGTTC
>JAGWNO010000059.1 GCA_028871235.1 Gammaproteobacteria bacterium | reverse complement strand
TCCTCGCTGACCGCCATTCGCGCGCTGCAGGAGCAGGGCATCCCACACGCGCGCTGCGTGCTGGTGATCGAATGCTGCGAGGAATCCGGCAGCTTCGACCTGCCCTATCACATAGAGGCGCTGGGCAAGCGGCTCGGCGATGTGAGTCTGGTGGTTTGCCTTGACGCCGAATGCGGGAATTACGAGCAGCTGTGGTGCACCACGTCACTGCGCGGCAATCTGGTGGGTACCCTCACGGTGGACGTGCTCACCGAGGGGGTGCATTCCGGCGCCGCCAGCGGAATCGTGGTATCCAGTTTCCGTGTCCTGCGCGCACTGCTGGAACGCGTGGAAGACACCGCGACCGGCGCTACCCGGGTAAAGAGTCTGAAAGCACCGGTACCCGCGCAGCGGCGCGCTCAGATCCGGCGTGCCGCCAAAGTGCTGGGCAAAAGCGTGTCCGGAAAATTCCCGATGGTGAAAGGCATGCAGCCGCTGTCGCGTGATCCGGTCAGGCTCATCACCGACAACACCTGGGGCGCCACGCTGTCAGTGACGGGCGCCGAGGGTATCCCGGCGCTGGCCAGCGCCGGCAACGTGCTCAGGCCACGCACGGCGCTCAAGCTTTCCTTCCGCCTGCCGCCCACGGTCAATGCGAAAAAAGTCAGTGCCGAAGTGCGGCGACTGCTGGAGAACAAGCCACCCTACGGGGCACGGGTGGAATTCAGGACGGAATCCGCCATGGGCGGCTGGAACGCGCCCCCGGTGGCAGCGTGGCTGGAAAAATCCATGCACGCCGCCTCCAAGGCATTCTTCGGCGCTGACGCCATGTACATGGGCACCGGCGGCAGCATCCCGTTCATGGGTATGCTCGGCAAGAAATTTCCGAAAGCGCAGTTTCTGGTGACCGGCCTGCTGGGGCCGCATGCCAACGCCCACGGCCCCAATGAATTCCTGCACCTACCCACCGCCAAGAAACTCACCGCCTGCGTGGCGCAGGTGGTGGCCGCGCATCGCCAGCGGGATACCGCCGGCAAGGCGGTCTAGTCACGACCGGTTATCTGGAATTGCATGGGTGACGGACTCTGCGCTAACGCAGGCCGGCTGCAAGTTGTACCCGCTGCTGACGCGCGCCGCGGTCATCCGTCTCCCGCCCCTGCTGCGCCGGTGCTGAGTACCGGGGATACATAGCCCTCGGACATACCTGCCGCTTCGCACAGTCTCTGCCACACCGTCTGCAGGCGCGCGTCCAGTACCGGCGCTGCCGCTTTCCGGTGCCGCATTAACGGCCGGACAAAATCATCCAGCAGCTCGACGCCTTGCGGACGCCCCTTGGGGAAATGGCCATGGGCGGTGAACAGGATGCGCGGCACCACCTGCAGTTCCGGTACCAGCGCGTGTACCGCCGATACGCGATCCTGCATGGGACGCAGCGGATTGCGGAACACGAAACGCCGGTGGTGGCTCATGGCAGTCCACTGATCCATCTTGTCGCTGCCGAAGATGGCACCTTCCACATCGCGGATATCCAGCACATACAGCCGCCCATCACGCAGCAACAGCGCATCCACCGTAACGCGACCGCCCAGGCCATCGGGAATGACCGCATCCCGCAGCAACCGGTCAGCGATATTGCCCAGCCTGCGCCATATATGACGGCGCATGCCAGCAGCACGCCACCACCAAATGACATAGGCGGCCAGTACACACACTATGCCCATGACGCCGGTTGCCAGCAGCCATAGCTGCCAGCTGTAGTACCAATAGCCCTGATGCATGCAAGCGCTCTCTCCAGAACACAGCCGTGTTGCCCCAGCCTGCCAGCCGGGATATCCAAGGCAGGCAGGACAGGTATTTTAACTTAAACGCGAAACGACCCGGGATGAATCTATAGACGGATGCGGCCCATGCTGATGTCGCGAAACATCACCCAGTCACCCATGAAACTGTAAACAGGGTGGGTAAAGGTCGCAGGGCGATTGTGCTCAAAAAAGAAATGCCCTATCCAGGCAAAACCGTATCCGAAAACCGGCATCAGAATGATGCCCCACCACCAGTGCGTAATCAGCGTCGTGATCAGCGTTAACAGCACCAGGCAACTGCCAATGAAATGCAAGCGTCGGCAGGTACGATTGCTGTGTTCGCCAAGATAGAACGGGTAGAACTCACGAAAATTCTTAAAGCGTCCCGACATCAGGGCCTCCTGCTGCCGGTGCATTCAACCGGCAAGCGCAAATATACCGCGTGGATTGTGCAATATGGCAATGCTGGCAATAAAAGCAAATAACAGGATGGCGGCGCCAAACAAGCCGAGCTTCAGCCAGCGCGGGCGGTGGAGCCGGAAAGCCAGCACCCCCAGTGCGATATAGCCGATCACGCACAGCAATTTTACGCCCAGCCAGGTGACGTGCAGCGGGTTGAGCCGCAGCATGATGGCGAGCCACGCGCCCAGAACCAGCAGCAGCGTATCCACCACGTGCGGAAGGATTTTCCATACGCGACGGGTCGAAGGTCTCACGGCCACCAGCGTGAAAGTGCCGCGCAGCGCAAACAGGGCGATACTCATGCCCGCGAAAGCCACATGCGCCAGTTTCACATCGGAATAAACCATCGCCGGCTGAACCTCTATCCTGCGGCAAGAACGATCAGGTATGCCCCACTCGGCCGGGTCCCGGTGGCAGCCATTTCTTGCGGCTTCCACCTGCCGCATAATAGGACTAAAATGGTCCTAATTGAAGCAACCTGGTCAGGATTCATGTTGCGTCTCGGCAAACTCACGGATTACGGCACGGTGGTGCTCGCCCACATGGCGCGTGCGCCGGGGAGCGTCCATACCGCCGCCGGCGTGGCGGCCGCCACCCGCGTAGCCCTGCCTACCGTGAGCAAGCTGCTCAAACTTTTTGCCCGGGCGGGGCTGGTCACCTCCTACCGCGGTGCCCGCGGCGGTTACATCCTGGCGCATCCGCCGGAGGCCATCACGGCGGTGCAGATCATCGATGCCGTGGAGGGTCCGGTGGCCATCACCCAGTGCAGCCTCGACCACAGCCATTGCGGCATCGAGTCGGTGTGCGGCGTGGGCCATAACTGGCAGCGCATCAGCCTCGCCATCCGTGATGCCCTCAAGACCGTGACGCTGGCACAACTGGCGCGGCCCGTGACCTTCAGCACACCACGACTGGATTTCAGCATGCTGCTCGCTGACGGACGGCGCCGCAGCACATGAACGAGACCGCCTCCATGTCCACGCAAACCAGCGACGTTGAAAAACTGGTACGCAGCGAATACCGCCACGGCTTCGTCACCGATATCGAAGCCGACACCGTGGCGCCCGGTCTCAACGAAGACGTGATCCGGTTGATCTCAGGCAAAAAGCACGAACCGCAGTTCATGCTTGATTGGCGTCTCAGGGCTTACCGCCACTGGCTCACCATGCGGGAACCGCAGTGGGCCCACGTACGGCATGCCCCCATCGATTATCAGGCGATCTCCTACTATTCCGCACCGAAATCGAAAAGGAACGCCCCCAAGAGTCTCGATGAGGTGGACCCGAAGCTGCTGGAGACCTACGAAAAACTCGGCGTGCCGTTGCACGAGCGCGCCAGGCTTGCGGGTGTGGCCGTGGACGCGGTCTTCGACAGCGTCTCGGTGGCTACCACCTTCCGCGAGAAACTCGCTAAAGCGGGAGTCATCTTCTGCTCTTTTTCGGAAGCGGTGAAAAGCCATGCGCAGCTGGTGGAGCAATACCTGGGTTCCGTGGTGCCCTACTCCGACAATTTCTTCGCCACCCTCAACTCGGCGGTGTTTACCGACGGTTCCTTCGTGTTCGTGCCCAAGGGTGTGCGCTGTCCCATGGAGCTGTCCACCTACTTTCGAATCAATGCCGCCAACACCGGCCAGTTCGAGCGCACCCTCATCATCGCCGAAGAAGGCGCCCATGTGAGTTATCTGGAAGGCTGCACCGCGCCCATGCGTGATGAAAACCAGTTGCATGCCGCGGTGGTCGAACTTGTTGCGCTGGAAGGCGCGCAGATCAAATACTCCACGGTGCAGAACTGGTACCCCGGCGACGAAAACGGAGTCGGCGGCATCTACAATTTCGTCACCAAGCGCGGCGACTGCCGCGGAAATGACTCAAAGATATCATGGACCCAGGTGGAGACCGGTTCGGCCATCACCTGGAAATATCCCAGTGTGCTGTTGCGCGGCGACAACTCCATCGGTGAATTCTATTCGGTTGCGGTGGCCAACCATCACCAGCAGGCGGATACCGGCACCAAGATGGTGCATATCGGCAGGAACACCCGCAGTACCATCGTCTCCAAGGGTATTTCCGCCGGTCACGGACAGAACAGTTACCGCGGCCTGGTGAAAGTGCTGGCCGGCGCCGAACATGCGCGCAACTACACCCAGTGCGACTCGCTGCTCATGAGCGACCGCTGTGGCGCCCATACTTTTCCGTATATGGAAGTGAAGAACCCCACGGCCAAGGTGGAGCACGAGGCCACCACCTCCAAGATCAGCGAAGACCAGCTGTTCTACTGCCGCAGCCGCGGCATCTCCACAGAGGATGCAGTCAACATGATCGTCAGCGGTTTCTGCAAGGACGTCTTCAAGGAACTCCCCATGGAATTCGCCGTGGAAGCGCAACGTCTGCTGGCCGTGACCCTTGAAGGGACCGTTGGTTAAAGTCCGGAAATAAAGGTTTCTGCATATGCTCAGTATCAAGAATCTGCACGCCAGGGTTGCCGGCAAGGATATTCTCAAAGGCCTTGACCTCGAAGTGCAGGCCGGTGAAACGCACGCCATCATGGGTCCCAATGGCTCCGGCAAGAGCACCCTCGCACATATCCTCGCCGGCCGCGAGGGCTATGAAATAACCCATGGCAGTGTCACTTATCTGGGCATGGAGCTGCTGACCATGGCCCCCGAGGAGCGCGCCCGCGAGGGTATGTTCCTGGCATTCCAGTATCCGGTGGAGATCCCGGGCGTCAATAACGTCTATCTGCTCAAGGCCGCCTACAACGCCATCCGCAAACACCGCGGCGAGGAGCAGCTGGATGCGGTGGATTTTCTCGCCCTGGTGAAAGCCAAGATGCAGCTCATGGAGATGGACGCAAGCCTCCTGAGTCGCGCCGTGAACGAAGGTTTCTCCGGCGGCGAAAAAAAACGCAACGAGATCCTGCAGATGCTGGTGCTGGAACCGAAGCTCGCGCTGCTGGACGAGACCGACTCCGGCCTGGACATAGATGCCCTCAAAGTGGTGGCCAGCGGCATCAACCGGCTGCGCAGCCCGGAACGCGCCGTGGTCATGGTGACGCATTACCAGCGGCTGCTGGATTACATCGAACCCGATTTCGTACACGTGCTGGCCGGCGGCCGCATCCTCAAATCGGGCGACAAGAGCCTGGCTGTGGAACTGGAACGCCGCGGCTACGACTGGGTCTTGGCTGAGGCAGCGGCATGACCGGGATGAGCGATGCTGTCCGCCCTTACGCCGAGGGCTACAAGGACTTTGAGTCCGCGCTGGCATGCGGCGCGCCGCCATGGCTTACCGCCCTGCGCCGCGAAGCACTCGCGCGTTTTACCAGCGGCGGCTTCCCCGGCGAGCGGGAAGAGGACTGGAAATACACCAGTACCAGGTCGCTGCAGCAGCGCGCCTTCATTCCGGCATTGGCAGCCTCATCCGCTGCTGCCGTTGCCATCGAACCGGCGCGGCTGCGGGAGACACCGGCCTGCACGCTGGTATTTGTCGACGGCCGGCATGCGCCGGCATTGAGCACGGCTGAGTCGACGATCAACGGCTTGCACGTCAATACTCTCGCTGCTGCTCTGACCCATGACGCTGCCCGTCTGGAGTCCTATCTTGTCCCCGAGCCCGGCTGGAGCGCCGACCCATTCATCGCCTTGAACACCGCTTTCCTGCGGGACGGCGTCGTCATCGAGGTCGATGCCGGGATACGCCTGGCGCAGCCACTGCAGTTGCTGTTCGTGTCCACCCGCCAGGCCCATCCGCTGGCCTGTCATCCACGCATCCTGGTGCGGCTTGGCGCCGGCGCGCACGGCGTCCTCGTCGAAACCTATTTGGGCCTCGAAGGTGCGGCAAATCTGACCAACAGCCATACCCAGATCGCGCTTGAGGACGGCGCTTGTCTCGAACACCTGCGCCTGCAACGGGAGAGTCCGGAAGGTTTTCACGTGGGCCGCGTGCATGTGACCCAACAACACGCCAGCCGCTATCTCTCCAATAATCTTGATCTCGGCGGTCTGTGGGTCCGCAATGATCTGCACGCCCGGCTGCAGGCCGCGGAAGCCACAGCTGTATTCAACGGCCTGTACGTGGTTAATGCACACCGACATGTGGATAACCACACCCGCATCGACCACCTGGCTCCGCACACCCGCAGCGATGAACTGTACCGCGGCATCGTCGGTGGCGGTCGCGCGGTGTTCAACGGCAAGGTGGTGGTAGCCAAACACGCGATTAAAACGGACGCGTCCCAGAGCAACGACAACCTGCTGCTGTCCCGGCAAGCGGAGATCGACACCAAACCGGAACTGGAAATCTACGCCGATGACGTGAAATGCAGCCACGGCGCCACCATCGGCCAGCTGGACGAGCAGGCGTTGTTTTACCTGCGTTCCCGCGGCCTCGATCCGGAGACGGCACGCGGCCTGCTGATCGGAGCTTTCGCCGTCACGGTACTGGACCGCATCAGCGTACCGGAACTGCGGGTGTTCGCACGCCGGCAGTTAAGCCATGCACTGGCAAGTCAGGTCGTGATAGAGCTGTCATGAGCATTCAGCACGACACCATCCGCAAACCGTCTGCCGTCGCGAATGGCTTCGATCCGCTGCGCTGGCGGCGTGACTTTCCGATCCTGCGGCAGCGTGTGCACGGCAAGCCTCTGGTGTATCTCGACAACGCCGCCACTGCCCAGAAACCGCAGATGGTCATCGCCGCCGTCAGCGACTACTACCAGCGGTTCAACTCCAACGTGCATCGCGGCGTGCATCAACTGAGTGAGCTGGCCACCGAGGCTTACGAAGGCGCCCGCGATAAACTGCGTGGCTTCATCAATGCCGCTTCCGTGAAGGAAATGGTGTTCGTGCGTGGCGCCACCGAGGCCATCAACCTGGTCGCGCAAAGCTACGGCCGCAGCCGCTTTCAGCCCGGTGACGAGATCATCCTCTCGGAGATGGAGCACCATTCCAACATCGTGCCCTGGCAGCTGCTGCGCGAGCAGACCGGCGCCATCCTCAAGGTGATCCCCATCAACGATGCCGGTGAACTGGAACCCGGCGCCTATGAGCAGCTGTTCACGGCGCGTACCCGGCTGGTGGCCCTGGCCCATGTCTCCACTGCACTCGGTACCATCAATCCGGTGAAAGCCATGGTCGCCCATGCGCACACCCACGGCGTGCCGGTGCTCCTGGACGGCGCTCAGGCGGTACCGCATCTGCCGGTGGACGTGCGGGCTCTAGACTGCGACTTCTATGCCTTCTCGGGCCACAAGATGTTCGGTCCCACCGGCATCGGGGTGCTATATGCCAAGGAAGCGCTGCTCCGCGACATGCCCCCTTGGCAGGGCGGCGGCGACATGATCCGCGTGGTGCGTTTCGACCAGACCCTGTACAACGACTTGCCCTACAAGTTCGAGGCCGGCACGCCGGATATTGCCGCCGCCATCGGTCTCGGTGCGGCGGTGTCGTACCTGGAAGCCGTGGGCATGACGGCTGTCGAAGCTTATGAACGGGAGCTGCTGGCCTACGCCACCCGCTGTCTGCAAGCCGTGCGAGGCCTGCGGCTCGTGGGTACCGCGCGGGACAAAGCCGGCGTCTTGTCATTCGTCATGGAGGGCATCCATCCCCATGACCTCGGTACCATCGTGGATCAGGAGGGCGTCGCCATCCGCACCGGCCATCACTGCGCCATGCCGGTCATGGAGCGCTTCCGCGTCCCGGCGACGGCGCGCGCTTCCCTCGCGTTCTACAACACCCGGGAGGACATTGACGCCCTGGTTGCCGCCCTGGAAAAGGCCCACGAGGTTTTCCGTTGATGGATATGAAAGACCTCTACCAGGACGTGATCGTGGACCATAACCGCAATCCGCGTAATTTCCGCAAGATCGCCGCCGCCTCGCGCACCCTGGAGGGCTTCAACCCCCTGTGCGGCGACAAGCTCATCCTGTATCTCAAACTGGAGGGTGAGCGCATCAGCGACCTGAGCTTCGAGGGCTCCGGCTGCGCCATCTCCGTGGCCTCCGCCTCGCTCATGACCGAACGCCTCAAGGGCAAGACCGTCACCGAAGCCGGGCAGTTGTTTGCACGCATGCACGGCCTGCTGACCCGCGAGGACGCCGCCGTGGAACCTGAATCCCTGGGCAAGCTCGCGGCCCTTGCAGGCGTGCGCGAATACCCCTCACGGGTTAAATGCGCCACCCTGTGCTGGCACACCCTGAAAACCGCCCTGGAACATCCCGAAAACAAGACAGTCTCCACTGAATAACTCTATATGTACGACCGCGAACCCGTCACCTTGAGCCGCGCCTGTGAGGCGGTGATGATTCCCGCCGGCACCCATGTCATCATCCCCGAGGGTACGGAAGTGAATGTGGCCCAGTCCCTGGGCGGCAGCTTCACCGTGTACGTGGACGGTAACTTGCTGCGCATCGCCGGCAAGGACGCCGACGCCCTGGGATTGGAACCCGTGGAAAGCCCCAGGCTGCCCGACAATCCCACCGATGCCGACGTGGAAAAACTGGTATGGGAGCAGATGAAGACCTGCTACGATCCGGAGATCCCCATCAATATCGTGGACCTGGGCCTGGTGTACGAGTGCAAGCTCAGTGACGCGCCGGACGGCAAGAAACACGTGGATGTGAAGATGACCTTGACCGCGCCCGGATGCGGTATGGGCAACATCCTGGCCGCGGACGTGAAGCAGAAGATCGAATCGGTATCGCTGGTGAAGGAAGCCCACGTGGAGCTGGTGTTCGATCCGCCCTGGAGCCGCGATATGATGTCCGACGAAGCCAGGCTGCAGACCGGCATGTACTATTAACCGCACTGAACATCAGGAGAGAGCTGATGTCTGACTGGGTGAACGTGGGTTCCGTGGAAGAAATCCCTCCCGGCCAATACAAAACCATTGATATCAATGACGTCTTGGTCGCAGTGTTTAACATCGAGGGCAAGTTCCACGCTATCGAGGATGTCTGCACCCATGACGGTGGCATCCTCACCGGTGGACCACTCACCGGTTGCGTCATCACCTGCCCTCGCCATGGCGCCCAATTCGATGTACGCAGCGGCGAAGTGCTGGCGCCGCCCGCATACGAACCGGTCTCCACTTTCCCGGTGCGCGTGCAAGACGGCATGGTGCAGGTGAAGGACGACCGCTGGGACTGAGATCTGTCCAGGGACTGTCCGTGGCCACCGCCGTGCCCGGTCCGGTATCTGCGACAGCCATGTGCCGCACCACCCCGCAAGCCCCGATGACACCGCAACCCGCTATGCCCGGTCACCAGGCTCCGGCTTGCCGGGCTTCGCATCCTCTACCGTGTACTCCCCGTCGATGGTGACGCCCCCATCACCGGGCTGCTGCGGACGCGGACGCACATTGAGCCCAAGCCGGCGGCGCAGCCACCATGTGCGCACGTAGAAAATGACGAACAGGATCATGAGAACACCGGCCAGAACCACCAGGAATATCAGGCCGAAGAACACCGCGACCGCGATAACCAGGATCAGCAGCAGCGACACCAGGACCCGGGTGATCGGGCCGGCACCGCTGCGCGCCCGCAAACCTTGTATGCGCACCCTCATGGCTCATGCTTCCAGTTCAATTCAAGAACCGCCGGCTGATTTCTCCGGCGGCAGCCGCCACGTCAACAGCGCCCATATCATCCCCGCCGGCAGCCTCCGGCGGCGTGAATGCAAGTTGCCGCTGTTCATCATTGATGGTCTTCCAGCGCAAGGCAGTGGATGAGCGACGGCGCGGATAGAAGGCCGCGGTACAGCGGTTGAGCGCCGCCGCGATATGCAGCGGACCGGTGGAGCCGCTGATAAACACGTCACAGAACTGCAGATGCCGGGCGAATTCTACCAGGCCCTTGTCGGACTGATATACAGCGTGAGGCAACCCAGTCAGTAATCCAGCAAGTGCCTGGGCCTGAGGCGCTTCTCCCGGACCGGCTGTCAGCACCACCTGCACACCGGCTGGTGACTGCAGGCTGCGGATCAGCTGTGCAAACTGAGTGAGCGAAAGGTTGCTGGCTGAGCCGCCATGTCCCGCGTGCACGAACACCAGTCGGCGGCCAGTGGCTATGCCGTAGTGTTGCCTGAATCCGCGTTCCAGCGTCCGTGTTTCGGTTTCGTTGAAACGCAGATACGGCGCTGCAGGCAGATCGGCCTGCGGCGTCCCATGATCCTGCAGAAATACATTCACCAAGTCCACGTTGTAGGCATACTCCGGCTTGACCGATTCTGAGCGCCGCTGCCGCAGGCGGTGGTTATAGAACACCTGCGCCAGTTTGGTGGCGGGTGCAAGCCGGTACGGGATGCCTGCAGACCAGACCGCCAGGCCGGTATCAAAGCGCGAAAACAGCGTGATGACCGCATCGAAACGTTGCGCTCGCAGCAGCCGCGCCAATGCCCGGCCGTTGCGCCAATCGCCCCGTTCCTTCGGATCAGTGATGACTTCGTTGATCGAGGGGCATATCTCCGCCAGCGGCGCGGTGTAGGCAGGCACCAGCACGGCCATGTGCACCTCCGGCAGGCTGGCCCGCAGCAGTGCCAATGCCGGCCAGGCGAGCATGAAATCGCCGAGCTTGTCGTTGCGGATGACAAGAATTTTTGGCGTGGAATTCACGGGATGCTGCGCTTAATAATTGGCAGAGATAGTGGGATTACAAGGTAGTTTAGTAGCTTACGTTCGCGGTCGTGAAGTCGATTGTAAGCGAGTGAGCGATTGTTATTGTGAACCACTATTCAGGTAGGCATCCAACGCCTCGAATACGCCCACCCGCCGCATCTCTCGGATCAGCGCCTGATCAGTTTCTACCTGTGTTTTGGTCATAGAATCCGTCAGCTTTTTGCGGTAATTTTCTGGTTGTTATCCAGATCTTGAGTTGCGATTTTTATACGCAGGTGATTTTCAAGTTCCGCGCTGGGGCCAGATAAATCGGGTATGTGCCGCATGGCACGCATATTCTTACTAATTTGCACCGGCGTAACTAACCAACCCCATCCACCCCAC
>JAGWNO010000058.1 GCA_028871235.1 Gammaproteobacteria bacterium | reverse complement strand
GAGAACGTGGAGGTGATGATCAACAACCTCTACCAGCACACCGCCATGCAAAGCGTGTTCGGCATCAACATGGTGGCGCTGGTGGACGGCCAGCCGCGCCTGCTGAATCTCAAGGAGATGCTGGACGCATTTCTGCGGCACCGTCGTGAAGTGGTGACGCGCCGGACCATCTTCGATCTGCGCAAGGCCCGCGAGCGCGCCCATGTGCTTGAAGGGCTGGCTATCGCGCTGGCTAACATCGATGCCATGATCGAGCTTATCAAGAAATCTGCCGGGCCGGCGGAAGCCAAAACCGGATTGATGGCCCGTGACTGGCAACCCGGCATCGTCACGGAAATGCTGAAACGCGCCGGCGCGGAAGCCTCGCGTCCCGAGGAGCTCGCCGCCGAGTTTGGCCTGCGTGATGGCAAGTACCGGCTGTCCGAGGCCCAGGCCCAGGCTATCCTGGATCTCAAACTGCAGCGTTTGACCGGTCTCGAGCAGGGCAAGATCGTCAGCGAGTACAAGGAGCTGCTGGAGCTTATCGGCGCGTTGCGCGCCATCCTCGCTGATCCTGACAAGCTGCTCAAGGTAATCCGCGATGAGCTGCTTGAGCTGCGCTCACAGTTTGGCGATGAGCGTCGTACCGAGATCGTCTCGGATCACGAGGATCTCACCATCGAGGACTTGATCACCGAAGAGGATGTGGTCGTGACCCTGTCCCATGCAGGCTACGCCAAATCACAGCCCGTCAGCACCTACCGGGCGCAGCGGCGCGGTGGCCGCGGCAAGGCCGCAACGGCAGTGCGGGATGAGGACTTCGTCGATAACTTGTTCATTGCCAACACTCATGACACGGTATTGTGTTTTTCCAGCATCGGCAAGGTCTACTGGCTCAAGGTTTATCAATTCCCGCAAGCGGGCCGCGGTGCCCGCGGCAAACCCATCGTGAACCTGCTGCCGCTCCAGGAAGGCGAACGTATCACCGCGGCGCTGCCGGTGCGCGATTATTCGGCCAGCAAGTACGTCTTCATGGCGACCAAATCAGGTACAGTCAAGAAGACCTCGCTGGACAATTTTTCTCGACCGCGTGCCAGCGGCATCATCGCCGTGGAACTGAACGCCGACGACGAACTGGTGGGTGTGGCTATCACCGACGGCCAGCGTGATGTGCTGTTGTTCGCCTCCAATGGCAAGTCCATCCGTTTCCGGGAAGCTGATGTGCGTCCCATGGGTCGTAATGCGGCCGGCGTGCGCGGTATCCAGTTGGCCAAGCGAGAGCATGTGATCGGCCTGGTCATCGTTGGAGAGGGCGACATTCTAACAGCCACTGCCAACGGCTATGGCAAGCGCACGCCTATAGCTGATTACCCGGTGCAGGGACGCGGCGGCCAGGGCGTGATATCCATCCAGACTACGGAGCGTAACGGCAGGGTGGTGGGCGCGATCCAGGCGGCGCCGGATGCGGAGATCATGCTCATCAGCAACGCCGGTACGCTGGTGCGCACGCCGGCCAGTGATATCTCCGTCATCGGCCGCAACACCCAGGGCGTACGCTTGATCCGCCTGGAGGAAGGCTCGCAGCTGGTGGGCATCGATCGCATCGAGGCGGATGAGAGCGATGACAGTGCAGGCTGAGGCCGTGCCTGCATGGCGATGACGCGCGCATATTACTTCGGCGCCGGTCCCGCGATGCTGCCCGCGGCGGTACTGAGCGAGGTGCAGCAGGAACTCCCCGATTACCAGGGTAGCGGCATCTCCATAATGGAGATGGGCCATCGCACCGCGGGTTTCGAAGCCATCGCCGCCCAGGCGGAAGCCGATCTGCGGGAACTGATGGCAATCCCCGCAGAGTACGCCGTCTTGTTCCTGCATGGCGGCGCCGCACTGCAGTTCGCCATGGTGCCGCTGAACCTGCTGGGCAATCAGCAGGCGGTCAACTACGTCAATACCGGCCACTGGTCGGCCCGCGCCATCCGCGAGGCGGGACGCTTCGCCCACGTACATATCGCTGCGGACGGCGGTGCCTCAGGATATACGACCATCCCGCCGGTGACGCAGTGGCGCATGGATATGACGGGCGCGTACCTGCACTATACCGTCAACGAGACCATCGGCGGCGTGGAATTCCACTGGGTGCCTGCAGTCCAGGGTATGCCGCTGGTGGCGGATATGACCTCCATGATCCTGTCGCGGCCGGTGGACGTGCGGCGCCACGGACTGATTTACGCTGCGGCCCAGAAGAATCTCGGTATCGCCGGACTCGCAGTGGTGATCGTGCAGAATGAGCTGCTGAAGGAGACCCCGAGGAGCGCGCCATCCATGCTGGATTATCGCGCACATGTTGAGGCGCGCTCCATGCTCAATACACCACCGGTATTCGCGTGGTATGTAGCATCCAAGGTGCTCGCATGGCTTAAGAACAGCGGCGGCGTCACTGTCATGGCGGAGCGCAACCGGCGCAAGGCTGCCATGCTCTATGAGTTGCTTGACGGCAGT
Organism: Gammaproteobacteria bacterium; assembly: GCA_028871235.1. Taxonomy (GTDB): domain Bacteria; phylum Pseudomonadota; class Gammaproteobacteria; order Natronospirales; family REEB76; genus REEB76. The sequence goes on along the minus strand of JAGWNO010000058.1, from coordinate 8,804 downwards.
GGTTTCTACATAAACCGGGTAGAAAAGTCCTCCCGATCCTGGATGAACGTCCCGTTCACGCTGCGGGACCCGAGCCTGGACACGTTATTCCTGCAGCAAGCTGCGGCCACCGGTCTGACGGGCTTGGCGGGGCATCGTTCAACCGGCGGCATGCGTGCCAGCCTCTACAATGCCATGCCCGAGACAGGCGTGGGCACACTTGTGGAGTTCATGCGCGAATTCGAACGCACCCGCGGATAGCCGCGGCGAACGGACGGACACAGCCATTGCGGATGTTGCCATGAAAGATCTCGACTTTGATCTGCTGGCGCGGTGTTCACGGGGCGTGCGTGGCCTCAAGCCCTATGAGCCAGGCAAACCCACCACCGAACTGCAGCGTGAGCTCGGCATCCACGATGTCATAAAGCTGGCTTCCAATGAAAACCCCCTCGGGCCAAGTCCGATGGCGCTGGCCGCCATCCGCGATGCGCTCGCCGGGCTTGCCATCTACCCGGATGGCCAGGCCTACGAACTGCGGCAAGCCATCGCCGAAAAACATGACGTTGATCCGCGTTGCATCACCCTGGGTGATGGTTCTGATCAGAACTTGGAATTCCTGGCGCGGGTGTTCCTGGAGGCGGACCGCAATGCGGTGATCTCACAGCATGCTTTCGCGGTATATGCCATCGTCGCCCAGGCCGCCGGGGCGGAGATCCGCTACGCCGCAGCCAATCCGCCGGATCATCCGCGTATGCCTTACGGCCATGATCTTGAGGCGATGCTCAAGCTCATCGACGCTGACACCCGCCTGGTGTGCATCGCCAATCCTAACAACCCCACCGGCACCTGGCTGGAGCGCGATAACCTGCTGGCTTTCCTGCAACGCGTGCCCAAGGATGTCATGGTGGTGGTGGACGAGGCCTATTTCGAATACGTGGACGAACCGCAGTATCCGGATTGTGCCCGCTGGCTGCAGCGCCACCCAAATCTGGTGGTGACCCGTACGTTCTCCAAAGCCTATGGCCTTGCCGGCCTGCGCGCCGGCTATTCCCTGTCCCATCCGGCAGTGGCGGAACTACTGAACCGCATGCGCCAGCCCTTCAACATCAGCAACCTCGCCCAGGCAGGGGCGCTGGCGGCGCTCGCGGATACCGCGCACCTGCGCCAGACCGTCGCCATGAACAGCGCGGGGATGCGCCAGCTCCAGCAGGGTTACCGCGCGCTGGGTCTGAATTGGCTACCGTCCATAGGCAACTTTCTGACAGTGGATTTCAAGCGTCCAGCCCAACCCATCTATGCGGCGCTGCTGCGCGAGGGTGTGATCGTGCGACCAGTTAAAAACTACGGCTTGCCCAACCATCTGCGCATCACCGTGGGCCTGCCTGAACAGAACACACGGCTGCTGCGGGCACTTAAAAAAGTGCTGGCCGCTTGAGTCCGACCTTGACCGCCTCCCGTGCCAGCACAGGTCGCCGCGATTTCATGATCGCTCCGGGCGGACGGCTGACCGGCAGGCTGCCGGTGCCCGGTGACAAATCCATTTCCCATCGCGCCCTGATACTTGCCGCCCTGGCTGAAGGCGTTACCCGGATCGATGGCTTCCTGGATAGCGCCGATTGCCGGGCGACACTCACGGCATTGCAGACACTTGGCATCACTATTGAATTGGGATCTGACGCAAGTGTCACGGTGCATGGCGGCGGGACCTCCGAATTGCGCGCTCCCGCCCAGCCGTTGGATTGCGGCAATTCCGGCACCAGCATGCGGTTGCTCGCGGGGATGCTCGCCGGTCAACCATTCTCTGCGACGCTCAGCGGCGATGACTCACTGCGCCGCCGGCCGATGGAGCGGGTAGTCAAGCCGTTGCAGCGGATGGGGGCGCGTATCGAGAGCCTGGACGGCTGCGCGCCATTGACGGTGCATGGCCGGCAGCCGCTCAAACCGCTGCGCTATGCCTTGCCGGTGGCGAGTGCGCAGGTGAAATCAGCTTTGCTGTTGGCGGGCCTGTTTGCAGAGGGCGAAACCTGGCTGCGTGAACCAGCCGCAACCCGTGACCATACGGAACGCATGCTGACTGCTTTCGGTGGCGAATGTCTGCAGGTGGAAGGCTGGATCGGCATTCGTGGCGGTAATCGTCTGCGCGCCACTCCAATACAGGTGCCGGGAGACCTGTCTTCCGCGGCCTTCTTTCTGGTGGGCGCTGCGATTGCCACACACGCGCATCTGGTGTTGGAGGACGTGGGCGTCAATCCCACCCGCACCGGCATCATAAGCTTGCTGCGTGCCATGGGAGCGGATATTCGCTTCCACGGTGAACATCTGCGGGGTGTGGAACCGGTGGCGGACATCGAAGTGCGTGCCAGCCAGCTGCACGGTATTCATATCAACCCGGAGAACGTGCCGTTGGCCATCGACGAACTGCCGGTATTGCTGGTGGCCGCCGCATGTGCCGATGGCGTGACCACGCTGCGCGGTGCAGCTGAACTGCGGGTGAAGGAAAGCGACCGTCTGCAGAGCATGGCCACGGGCCTCAGGATGCTGGGCGTCGGTGTGGAGACCTGGGAAGACGGCATGCAGGTGACAGGCTCTGGCACATTCACCGGCGGCACCGTGGATGCGGCCGGAGACCATCGCATCGCCATGGCTTTTGCCATGGCCGGGCTGCGGGCAACGGCCCCGATCCATATCCGCGATTGCCGCAACGTGGATACCTCCTTCCCCGGTTTCGCCCGTACTGCTCGTGCCGCCGGTTTAGCAATCGACAGCGTGGAGGATGCCCCATGAGCACACAGCCGCCGGTGCTGACCATCGATGGACCTGGCGGTTCCGGCAAGGGCGAGGTAAGCCGGCGGGTGGCGCATACGCTGGGCTGGCATTTGCTGGACAGTGGTGCCTTATACCGGGTACTGGCGTTGATAGCGCAGCAGGCCGGGATATCAGTGGCCGAAACGGAGCGGCTGGGCGCGCTGGCGCGCCTGTTGCGGGTGGAATTCAGCCAGACAACGGATGGCGGGGAATGTATCCGCGTGGACGGCCGGGATATCACCCAGTCGGTGCGCAGTGAGGACTGCGGCGCTAGGGCCTCTGAAATCGCGGCGATCCCGGCGGTGCGGGTGGGGCTCAAGGCGCTGCAGCACGGTTTCCATCGGCCTCCCGGCCTGGTGGCCGACGGCCGCGATATGGGCACCGCTATTTTCCCGGAAGCGGGCCTCAAAATCTTTCTCACAGCAAGCATCGCGGAAAGAGCCAAAAGACGCTATAACCAGTTGAAACAGAAAGGGTTAGATGCTAATCTGCCCGCCCTTTTTCGGGACATCACTGCGCGTGACGAGCGGGACCAAAACCGCCCGGTCTCTCCTCTGAAGCCCGCCCTGGAGGCCGTCGTCATGGACACCACGGGGATGGCTGTCGAGGAGGTGGTGAGCCGTGTCCTGAAGCTGGCCCGGCAGCGCTTCGGCAAGGCGGGCGGATGAAGGGCCCACAGGAAGGCAGGGCTCTTGTTAACACACAACCCGACACCCGGGGAACGGGCTGCCGGCCTAACTAACCCCTGTCTAGCAGGGTTTTCAGGACCATCCTCACCATGAGTGAATCTTTCGCGGAACTGTTTGAAGAGAGCATCAAGCAATCACAGATGCAGTCGGGCGCCATACTCAAGGCGCGCGTAATGGAAATCCGGCCGGATGTGGTGATCGTGAATGCCGGTCTTAAATCAGAAGGCGTGATTCCCGCCGAACAGTTCTACAACGAGAACGGCGAACTGGAAATCGCCGTGGGCGACGATGTCGAAGTTGCGCTGGATGCCGTCGAGGACGGCTTTGGCGAAACTCGGTTGTCGCGCGAAAAGGCCAAGCGCGCCCGCTCCTGGACACGTCTCGAGGAGGCGTTCAATAGGAGTGAAGTGGTCAAGGGCTACATCACCGGCAAAGTAAAGGGTGGCTTCACCGTCGAGATCGACGGCGTGCGCGCGTTCCTGCCGGGTTCGCTGGTGGATGTGCGTCCGGTGCGCGATCCCGCCTATCTCGAAGGCAAGGAACTGGAATTCAAGGTCATAAAGCTCGACCAGAAACGCAACAACGTGGTGGTGTCGCGCCGTGCGGTGGTGGAAGCGGAGCACAGCGCCGAACGTGATCAGCTGCTGGATAACCTGCAGGAAGGCGTTATGGTCAAGGGTATCGTCAAGAATCTCACTGAGTACGGTGCGTTCGTGGACCTCGGCGGCATCGACGGCCTGCTGCACATCACCGATATGGCGTGGAAACGCGTCAAGCACCCATCGGAAGTGGTTGCAGTCGGTCAGGAAATTGATGTCAAAGTTCTCAAGTTTGATCGCGAGCGCAACCGCGTATCGCTGGGACTCAAGCAGTTGGGCGACGATCCCTGGGTCGATATCACACGCCGCTATCCGGCCAGCACACGCCTGTTCGGCAAGGTCACCAATCTCGCCGACTATGGGTGCTTCGTGGAAGTAGAACCGGGTGTGGAGGGTCTGGTGCACGTCTCCGAGATGGACTGGACCAACAAGAACGTGAACCCCGCCAAACTGGTGCAAGTGGGCGATGAAGTGGAAGTGATGGTGCTGGAGATTGACGAAGAGCGCCGCCGCATTTCCCTCGGCATGAAGCAGTGCACGCCGAACCCCTGGGAGGAGTTCGTCGTCAACCACAACAAAGGTGACCGCATCAAGGGCAAAATCAAGTCCATCACCGACTTTGGTATCTTCGTGGGCCTCGATGGCGGCATTGACGGTCTGGTGCACCTGTCTGATATTTCCTGGGATGTCCCCGGAGAGGAAGCGGTGCGCAATTACAAGAAAGGCGATGAAGTGGAGGCCGTGGTGCTGGCGGTGGATGCCCAGCGCGAACGCATCTCCCTCGGCGTCAAGCAGCTGGAGAAAGATCCGTTCTCGAGCTTCCTGGGGGAGCATCCCAAGGGCAGCATGGTTAAAGGCAAGGTAACCGCGGTTGACGCCAAAGGCGCCAGCGTGGACCTCGGTAACGGCATTGAAGGTTATCTGCGCGCCTCGGAGCTTTCCCGCGATCGCGTGGAAGATGCCCGTACCGTGCTCAAGGAAGGTGACGAGGTGGAAGCGCGCTTCGTGGGTATGGACCGCAAGAACCGCAGCATCAGCCTGTCGGTGAAGGCCAAGGAGATGCAGGAGGAGGCACAGGCTATGGAGGATTACAGCCGCAATGCCTCGGCCGGCACCACTACCCTGGGTGACCTGCTCAAGGAGCACATCGGCGGCGGTAAAGAGGAATGAGCGGTCGCGGGCGTGCTTGCTTGTGCGGCACGCTCATCGGGGGTTCTGCTGGATTTGTTAGGCGGTCGGCGCTCAAGGCGGTAAGCACAAAATGACAAAGTCGGAGCTGATCGAGATCATCGCCAGGAAACAGAGTCATCTTGTCGGCAAGGATATCGAACTGGCCGTCAAGACGATTCTGGAGCAGATGAGCAACGCGCTATCCTCTGGCCAGCGCATTGAAATCCGCGGTTTCGGGAGCTTTTCCCTGCATTTCCGTCCGCCGCGCATGGGTCGCAATCCCAAGACTGGCGATGCCGTGGCACTTCCAGGCAAATATGTTCCCCACTTCAAGCCAGGCAAGGACCTGCGCGATCGCGTCAACGACGGCGCTTATGAGGTACAGAGATAGGCCCGGGCACTTGCCAGCCCGGAAATCTGGCTGCATCACGCTGAACTTACCCGTCATGCTGCGTTGGACTGCAATAATCCTGCTGTTGTGCCTGTTCCTGTTGGCGTTGCTGCTGGCCTATGCCAACGGCGTCGCCATAACCCTGAATTACCTTGCAGGCAGCATGCAAGTGCACTTGTCGTCGGCATTGCTGGGCGCTGCCATCATCGGCTGGCTGCTGGGTCTGCTTAGCAGTCTGGCGGTTATCTTCCGGCTGAAGCGCGAGAGCTGGCGGCTAAAGCGCTCGATCCGTGACGCGGAGGCGGAAATCCGCAATCTCCGCAACCTGCCCCTCAAGAATGACCATTGACTCCGCAGCGGTCCTGATTCTGCTGTTGATGGCTGCCGCCGCACTCGGTTGGCTGTTCGCGCGGTCGGGCTGGAGTGGCCTGCGTGATTCGCGCTTCAAATTGGTGAGTGCCGAATACTTCAAGGGCCTCAATTTCCTGCTCAATGAACAACCTGATAAGGCCATCGAGGTATTCATCCGCATGGCGGAAGTGGATTCCGAGACCGTGGAGACCCATTTCGCCCTGGGTAGCCTGTTCCGCCGTCGTGGCGAAGTGGATAGGGCTATCCGCATCCATCAGAACATCATCGCACGCCCCACGCTGGGGCGCGGTTACCGTGCGCAGGCGCTTTTTGAACTCGCGCAGGATTATCTGCGCGCGGGTTTGTTGGACCGCGCCGAAAACATTCTTCTGGAACTCATCGACACACCCACTTATACGGAACCGGCATTACGCAGCCTGATCTCGCTGTATGAACAGCAGAAAGACTGGGAACAGGCCATTGCCATGCGCCGGCGGTTGCAGGCGGTCACTGGCGTCTCCGAGGAAGAAACCACTGCCCAGTATTTTTGCGAGCTGGCGCAGGCGGCACTTACCAGCCAGGATGTGGCGCTGGCAGCACGCTTCCTGAAGCGCGCCCAGTCCCACGATCCTGATTGCGTACGTGCCAGCCTGCTGCTGGCGCAGATGGCTGAAGACGCGCAAGATTGGTCACGCTGCCAGCGGCATTACCGGCGTGTACTGGAGCACGAAATCCGTTACGCAACCGATGTGTTGCCAGCGCTGGCGCGCGTCGTGCGGCAAGCGAAGGGTCAGGCATCCCTGGAAATCGTGCTGCGTGAGTTGCGTGGCAGCAATCCAAAGTCTGCACCGTATCTGGCTCTGGCCGCGATACTGGATCCGCAACTGGACGATCCAGTCTCCAGGGAATGCATCGCTGAATATTTACGCACCGAACCCAGCTTGCGCAGCCTGTATGACATGTTTGTATCCTTTGCGCGCCGCACCGATGCCTCGGCGCTGGGTGATTTGGAGCCGTTGCAGGTGGCGGTGCGCAGCCTGCTCAAGAATGGACCGCGATATCGCTGCGAAGAATGCGGATTCCGCAGCAAGACACTTTACTGGCAATGTCCGAGTTGCAAGACCTGGAATCGCACCATGCCATTCCATGAAATCACCTTGGCGGCGGCAAGCCAGCCAGTCTCGAGCTGAAAACCAGCTTGTCGCTTGGGCGCACGCGTTATTCTGAGAGCGAGGGGAATATGACCGTAAGCCACACAAGAGTCCGCAAGGCAGTTTTTCCGGTGGCGGGGCTGGGCACGCGCTTCCTGCCGGCCACCAAGGCTAGCCCCAAGGAAATGCTGCCCATCGTGGACAAGCCGCTCATCCAGTATGCAGTGGAGGAAGCGGTTGAGGCGGGCGTGGAGGTGCTGGTATTTATTACCAGCCGCACCAAGCGCTCCATTTCCGATCATTTCGATCGCGCTTACGAGCTGGAAACCGAACTGGAGCTGCGCGGAAAAAAAAGCGAGCTTGCCATGGTGCAGGATATCGTTCCCGCGCATGTCTCGTGTGTGTATATCCGTCAGGCTGAAGCACGCGGTCTCGGGCATGCGGTACTGTGTGCAGAACCGGTAGTTGGCAATGAGCCTTTTTACGTGATCCTCGCCGATGACCTCATCGATGGCACCGGACGTTCCTCACTGCTGCAGATGCAGGATGTATACGAACGCCACGGCGGCAGTGTGATCGGCGTGGAGCGGGTCGCACCGGAGGAAACCAGCCGCTATGGCATCATCACGCCCACGGAAATTTCTCAACGCCTTTACCAAGTGCGGCACATCGTGGAGAAGCCCAGGCCCGCTGATGCACCCTCTACACTGGGTGTGGTGGGCCGTTACCTGCTCGCGCCCCGTATCTTCGAAGTGCTGAAGAACACCGGCAAGGGCGCCGGTGGCGAGATTCAGCTGACCGACGCCATCCAGGACCTGCTCAATCAGGAACAGGTGTACGCCTGTGAGTTTGAGGGCGTGCGCTACGACTGCGGCAGCAAGTTTGGGTACCTCAAGGCTACCGTGGAATATGGGCTGAAACACACGGAACTGGGCAATGCATTCCGTGACTACCTTCAACAGGTCGGCGCCGACTTGCAGAAAGGCAGGCGTTAGATGCCGGACGTAAGCAAGCCACTGGCGTGGCTGCTGCTGGTGGCGGCCGGTCTGTCCGAAGTGGGCTGGGCCATGGGCCTCAAGTACAGTGCCGGTTTCACCCGGCCGCTGACTACTGCACTGACTATTATCGCCATCATCATCAGCATGGCACTGCTGGGTCTGGCTGCCAGGACTCTGCCCATCGGTACGGCTTATGCGGTATGGACCGGCATCGGTGCGGTGGGGACCGTAATCCTCGGCATGCTGCTGCTGGGAGATTCCGCCAACCTGGCACGGCTTGCCTGCGTGGCGCTGATCATCATCGGCATCGTCGGCCTGAAGTTCGCCGGCGGATAATCAGGAAACACGGGCCGTGATCAATGCGGATCCGTTTCCCTGATAACCGCATCCGCGTGCATTTCGGCATTGCGGATCAGGCGCCGGAGCATGCGCCGGCCGCGCAGCTGCAAGCGGATACGATACAGGAGCAACACCCAGCGGGGGAAATGTTTCTTGCAGAACAGGAATTCGCAATAATAGTAGGACTCATCGAAAAAGGCATTACGTATCCCTGAAGACACACCCCCGGAAAGGCTGCGGTGATGGAATAGCCAAGCACTGGCGCTGAATGCGAATGACAGGCCGGCCTTCCAGGCGCGCCGCGCGTAATCGCTCTCCTCACGCACCGAGAT
>JAGWNO010000057.1 GCA_028871235.1 Gammaproteobacteria bacterium | reverse complement strand
AAAGTTCGAAGGACACGCGTCGGCTCGCCATCGACCAGGTCGGCATCAAGTCGATCCGCCATCCGGTCAAGGTGAGCGAGCGTACGGGCGCCGTGCAGCACACCATAGCCACCTTCAACATGTACGTGCGCCTGCCGCATCATTTCAAGGGCACGCACATGTCGCGCTTCGTCGAGATCCTCAACGCGCACGAGCGCGAGATCTCGGTCGATACCTTCAAGCGCATGCTGGACGAGATGATGGAAAAACTCGAGGCGCAGTCCGGCCACATCGAAATGAATTTTCCCTATTTCGTCAACAAGGCGGCGCCGGTATCCAAGGTCGAGAGCCTGATGGACTACGACGTTACGTTCATCGGCGACATCGACCAGGGCAAGCAGCGTTTCGCCATGAAAGTCCTGGTGCCGGTGACCAGCCTGTGTCCGTGTTCGAAGAAAATATCCGACTACGGCGCGCACAACCAGCGCTCGCACGTCACCGTCACGACGCGCACCAACGGCTTCGTCTGGATCGAGGACATCGTCGACGTGGTGGAAAAACAGGCTTCGTGCGAGCTCTACGGCCTGCTCAAGCGTCCGGACGAGAAGCTGGTGACCGAGCGCGCCTACGACAATCCGAAATTCGTCGAAGACATGGTGCGCGACGTCGCCGCCGTGCTCAACAAGGATGAGCGCATCGAGTCGTACGTGGTCGAATCGGAAAACTTCGAATCGATCCACAACCACTCGGCCTACGCCATGGTGGAAAAGGACAAAGACGCGCAACCACGCGGTTGATGGCGCAGGCTATGACCGCCGGTTTCCATCCCGATGCGGAGAATGCGCGTCGCAGTGGCGGCAATGAATTTGCACTTCAGACGTTGGACTTTGCTGCCTTTCTCTTCTCTGATTCCTCCTGGGATTGGTGACGGGCTAGCCGCTCGATCAGCATCCTGAGGAAAACCTTGTGGAAGCGCAATTGGCAGGGCATGGAAGCCTGCTCCATGAGCGTGGCATTCACGCGCAACACCGTGACCGCGGTCTTAGCCGTGATGCTCGCGGTGCTGCGGCCCTGTTCCAGATAGACGCTCTCGCCGAAACAATCGCCCTCATGCAGCAGACCGATGGATTGGTCGCCCCGCCACATTTCGGCATCGCCAAACACGATTATCAGAAAGCAGTCATCCAGCGCACCTTCTACGACGATATGTTCCTCGACAGCATGGGTCTGCCAGCGGCTGGCGTGCAGCACTTCATAGATCTCCGGATAGGAGAAATCCTGGAAGAAGCGCAGCCTGCGCAGCATGTTGAAGCGCTCCTGCTCGACCATTTCTTCCGAGAGCTTGTCGAGTGTGCGCACTGCACGGGTCAGATCGGCGGCGAATTCTATGCCAGTCTTGTAGCGCCTGGCCGGGTCCTTCTCCAGCGCCCTGTTGACGATATCCTCGAGCACGGCAGGCGCATCGGGACGCAGGCGATGCACCGGCGGCGGCGTGGCATAGATGATCTGATGCACCAGTCGCGACAGGTTATCGCCGTAGAACGGCCGCTTGCCGGTGAGCAGCTCGTACATCACCACGCCTACGGAATAGAGGTCGGCCTGCGTGTTGGAAGGTTGCTGGCGCATCTGCTCCGGCGCCATATAGCTCGGTGAGCCCACCAGCCCCTTGAGTTGACCTTGTTCATTGCCTGCCATCTTGGCCACGCCGAAGTCCACGATGCGCACATCGCCGTCCGCGGTCATGAGGATGTTGCCGGGTTTGATGTCGCGGTGCACCAAGCCGTTGCGGTGGGCGTAATCAAGCGCCTTGGCACACTTGAATATCACCTCCACTACTTTGCGCACCGGCAGCAGGTTGTCTGGAAGGCAAAAGACGGTGAGCGGTTGCGCACCGCGCACATACTCCATGACCACATAGCAGTGACCCTCATCCTCGCCAGCATCGTAGATGGGCAGGATGTTGGGATGATTCAGCTTACCGACCAGGTATGCTTCATTGAAGAACAGCTTGCGGCGGGTTCTGGCCTCCTGCTCGGAGACCGTCTCGTCCATGTTGTAAAGCTTGATGGCCACGTCCTTGCCGAGAAAGGAATCGTGGCACAGATAGACACTGCCGGTGGTTCCCCGACCAAGCTCCCGGGTAATGACGAACTTGCCAAGCTTGGCCGGCGCGTTCATGGCCTCTCCGTCTGCTGTGCTGCAGGGATTTTTACAGCCGCAGGGCCAACAAGTCCAGACTGATTCAGGCCCGCGTCCAGATAAATACACCTATATAGAGGCATACGCCGGCGAAGATGGCCGCCACCAGGTCGTCCAGCATGATGCCGAGGCCGCCTTTCAGATTGCGGTCGAACCAGCGTATGGGCCAGGGTTTGACGATGTCAAACAAACGGAACAGCACGAACCCCAGCGCCATCCACGCCAGTCCGCGGGGTGCGAACGCCATGGTGATGAGGTAACCCGCTACTTCGTCCCAATTCACGGCAGCCGGGTCCTCCACCCCCAGTCTCGCGGCGGTGTAACCGCAGACGAAGATACCGGCGATGAACAGCGTCAGCGTGACGATGAGATACTGCCAGTAGGTTACCGGCCACAGCAGCATGTAGAGCGCCACGCCAGCGAGGGTGCCGGTGGTGCCCGGCGCCCATGGAGAAAGTCCCGTACCGAAACCATAGGCGAAGAAATACACCGGATTGGTGAACACCTGGCGCGGGGTATGGCGTTGCAACACGGACTCCACCCTCAGAAGTGCTTGTAGCCGGCGGCAGACTCTGCCCAGTCCGAGCCGTCCTGGCGCACGCAGCGCAGCTTCCGGGTGGCGTTGATCTCACCGATATGCGTCGCTGCGCAGTCGAGTGTTCGCCGGCGTGTTTCGAACAGCGCCAGACGCTGCGGCGGAACGGTGAAACACAATTCGTAATCATCCCCGCTGCTGAGCGCCATGCGGAGTGCGGTTTCCCGGCCAAACCGTTCCACCGCCGCCGCTGCAAGCGGCAGTGACTCCAACGAAACGTTCGCCCCCGCGCCGCTCGCCACAAGTATATGGCCGAGATCAGCAGTGAAACCGTCGGAAACATCGATGGCCGCGCTGGCAATACCGCGCAGCGCGAGTCCAGCCGGCACGCGCGGCTCGGGCCGCAGGAAGCGGCGCAGCAGGACATCGTCCGGATCGCGCATACCCTGCTCCTGCCAGCAACGCAGACCTGCGGCGGCGGCCCCGGATTCACCGGTAACATAGATATGATCGCCGGGCCGCGCACCGGCTCGCGTGATGGCCATTCCGCGCGGCACGAAACCGTGCACCGTGACGGTGATGCTCAAAGGGCCGCGCACCGTGTTACCGCCCACCAGCGCCACGCTGTAGCGGCCGGCCAGCGCAAAGAATCCGCGGGCGAATCCCGCCAGCCACCCTTCATCCGCCGCCGGTAAGCTCAGCGCCAGCAGTGCCCAGGCGGGCTCTGCACCCATGGCGGCGAGATCACTGAGATTGACCGCCAGTGCGCGATGACCGACGGCTTCCGCATCCATCGTCTCGATGAAATGCACCCCCGCCACCAGTGAGTCCACCGAGGCCACCAGCTCCTGGCCGTCCGGTACGCGCAGCACAGCGGCATCGTCGCCGATGCCGAGACTCACATCCGGCCGCCGTAACGGCTGCATCGCAAAGAACCGCTGGATCAGATCGAATTCATCCATGCAGAGAATGCCTCTCAGGAAGCGCGTCCACGTGCGGCATGCTCCGCGCTGCGGCAGTCGGCGGCAATGCAGTCCAGTACGGCATTGATGTACTTGTGGCTTTCCCCGGCACCGAAGGCCTTGGCCAGTTCCACTGCTTCGTTCAAAACTACACGGTATGGCACATCGGGCCGTGAACGAAGTTCGCAGGTGCCCAGCAGCAGGATGCCGCGCTCGATGGGATCCAGTTGTTGCGGCGGTCTGTCGAGATGCGGAGCGTACATGGCCTCCAGGGCGGCATCTTCGGCAATCACCCGGCGCAGCAGTTCCGCAAAATAGTCGGTATCGGTGTCCCGGCTATTCCGGCGGGCACCGAGTTCAGCGATGATGTCATCGGCGGAGACCCCAGAAAGCTGCCATTGGTACAGGCCCTGCAGAGCGAGGCGGCGTGCCCGGGTGCGGGCGCGGGCGCCATGCTTGATGTTGTTGGCCACGGATCAACCCACCTTCCGCAACAGATTGGCCATCTCCAGCGCCGCCAGGGCCGCGTCCGTCCCCTTGTTGCCGGCCTCGCCGCCGGCGCGCGCCAGCGCCTGTTCCGCGGTATCGCAGGTAAGCACGCCGAAAGCCACCGGCACGCCCGTGTCGAGCATCACCCGGGAGAGGCCACGGGCACATTCGCCGGCCACGTAATCGAAATGCGGGGTTTCACCGCGGATTACCGCACCCAATGCGATCACCGCATCGTATCCGCCACTGGCGGCCAGTTTGCGCGCGGCGAGGGGAATCTCGAAGGCGCCCGGCACGCGCACCAGCAGCAGGTTCTCTTCCCGTACACCATGCGCCCGCAGGGTCTGCAGAGCGCTGCTTACCAGCCGCTCCACCACGAAGCCATTGAAGCGCGCGGCCACGACGGCCACGCGCGCGCCGTTGGCAGCACTGTCACCTTCAATCGTCCGGGGGATGCCAGCCATGGTAAAGAGCCTGTGGGATACCGCGCCTATTCTAACCGAGACCGCCGAGCGAGTGCCGGCAGAGTGCGGCAGCGCAAGAAAATCAAACGCTGGACAGATACCCCGCGCACTCCCCACCGCGGATGGCGGGGCCCATCAGCAAAGATATTTTGCGCGCAAGGCAGCGGGTGATCCGTTATCAAACCCGGTGATGGATTTACCGGGTTTCAATCGCAGGACACGTATTCGACCACCTCCAGGCCGAAACCCGAGAGGCCGTGCATGCGTTTCGGCTGGCTCAGCACGCGCATGCGCCGTATCCCCAGGTCCAGCAGGATCTGGGCGCCGATACCGTAGGTGCGCAATATCGCCGTTGCCGGTGCGCCTTCCTCTTCCGGAGTATCGCTGTTCGCGTGGCCGCGCAGCCGCGCCACCAGCATGGCCGGATCCTCCGGCTGCCGCAGGATCACCACCACGCCGCCCTCCCGGGCAATTCGCCGCATGGCGTTGCGCAGCGGCCAGCCCAGATCGTCCCAGCGCACGCCCACCACGTCGTTGAGGGTGTTCTGCAGATGCACCCGCACCAGCACCGGCTTCTCGGGACGTATCTCACCGGCCGCCAGCGCCAGGTGCAAAGTCCTGTTCACCCGGTCTTCATACACGCTCATGCGGAACTCACCGAATTCCGTGGGCACGTTGCGCTCGGCGATGCGTTCGACGGTTTTTTCCTTTTCCAAGCGGTAACGAATCAGGTCGGCGATGGTGCCGATCCGCAATCCATGGGCCTTGGCGAATTTCTCCAGGTCGGGACGGCGTGCCATGCTGCCATCCTCGTTCAGAACCTCGACGATCACGGCGGCGGGCTCCAGTTGCGCGAGACGGCTGAGATCGCACCCGGCTTCCGTATGTCCCGCGCGCGTCAGCACCCCGCCCGGCTGCGCCATGAGCGGGAAGATGTGGCCGGGCTGCTTCAGGTCCTCCGGCTTCGCATCCGGCCGTACCGCGGTGCGGATGGTGTGGGCGCGGTCATAGGCGGAGATGCCGGTAGTCACGCCTTCCGCCGCCTCGATGGACAAGGTGAAGTTGGTGGTGCGGTTTTCGTTGGTCTCGTTCACCATGAGCGGCAGACGCAGATGCTTGCAGCGTTCGGGGGTGAGCGTCAGACAGATGAGACCGCGGCCATAGCGCGCCATGAAGTTGATGTCCTCCGGCCGCACCTTCTCCGCCGCCATGATCAGGTCACCCTCGTTTTCACGGTCCTCATCATCCATGAGGATGACCATCTTTCCGGCACGCATGTCCTGAAGGATGTCCTCGACGCGATCGAGGCCGGCGGAATGCATCTTCGTGATCGTACTCTGCATGACGGCTCCGGTTCTGTAACCCGCCTGATTCAATCCGTACCTGCACCCGCCGCATGGGCGGCTATCAGACGCTCAAGATAGCGCGCTACCAGGTCCACTTCCAGATTGACGCGGGTGCCGGTGCGGTAGCCACGAATCACGGTATGTTCCAGGGTGTGGGGGATGGCATTCACCTCAAAACCGCCGCTATGCACGGCATTCACGGTAAGGCTTACGCCATCCACGCAGATGCAACCCTTGCGGGCGATGTACCGGGCAAGCTCAGGCGGTGCCTCGATGGCGAAGCGCACCGAGCGGGCATCCTCCACGCGGCTGTCTACCACC
Source organism: Gammaproteobacteria bacterium (assembly GCA_028871235.1). Lineage (GTDB taxonomy): Bacteria > Pseudomonadota > Gammaproteobacteria > Natronospirales > REEB76 > REEB76. The sequence continues at coordinate 5,065 of JAGWNO010000057.1, read as the reverse complement.
CCGACGCCATCCACATGACCGATCACCAGGTGACCGCCCAACGGCGCAGCGAGGGTGAGGGCGGTCTCCAGGTTTACCGGCGATCCGGCCCCGAGCCCGCCCAGTGTGGTGAGTGCCAGGGTTTCCCGGGAGACGTCCGCGGCGAAGCCAGCCGGCGATTTCCCGATGGCGGTGAGGCAGCAGCCATTCACGGCGATGCTGTCGCCGATATGCATGCTTCTCAGATCCAGTCCACCCGCGTCGATCTGCAAGCGCATATCGCCGCCGCGCGCTTCGAGCCCGCGCACATTTCCCACGGCCTGCACGATACCGGTGAACATCAGCTCCTGCCCATCTGCGGAACGGCGAGTATACGCAGATCGCACCCTACCATCCGTACATCGGTCAACTGTAATTCAAGCCGCTGGGCCATGCTGCCGAGCGGTGGCAGGCTGAACATTCCGCGTGCCGTATCACCCAGCAGCTGTGGTGCCATATAAATAAGGATTTCATCCACGAGATTGGCCCTGAGCAGTGCGCCGTTCAAGGTGGCCCCGGCCTCCACCAATACCTCGTTGCACTCCAGCTCCGCCAGGCGCCTCAGCAGGGTGGCAAGATCGATGCGCCCGTCACTCCCCGGCAGCGGCATCAGCGTTGCGCCCGGCGGTGTGGCTGGCCGGTGGCGTGCCTCGTGGCTTTCAAGCGTGGCAAGGTGGACCTGTCCGGATGTCTTGAACAGTTTCGCCGTGCCCGGGGTACGCAAGCGCGAGTCTGCTATCACCCGCAGCGGCTGACGCCAGTCGCCCTCAGGGCGCACGCTCAGCGACGGATCATCGCTGAGTACGGTGCCGATACCGGTGAGAATCGCGGAACTGCGCGCCCGCCAGTGCTGCACATCCTGCCGTGCCGCCTCGCCCGTTATCCATCTGCTCTCGCCGGCAGCCAGCGCTGTGCGGCCATCCAGGCTCACCGCCAGCTTGCTGCGCACCAAGGGCCGGCCACGGGTCATGCGGCTGATGAAGCCAAGATTGAGCGCGCGCGCCTGGGCCTCCAGCAGGCCAGCGGCAGTGGGGATGCCGGCGACGCGCAGCTTTTCAAAGCCCCTGCCGGCCACCTGCGGATTGGGATCCTGCATGGCCGCGATCACACGCGCCACGCCCGCTCCGATAAGCGCATCCACACAGGGTGGCGTACGGCCGAAATGCGCGCAGGGTTCAAGGCTCACATAGACGTCGGCACCGCGCGCCTGCTCACCGGCGGCCTGCACCGCATTCACTTCGGCGTGGGCCGCGCCGGCCTTGCGGTGGAAGCCGCGGGCGATGATGCGCCCGCCCTTCACCAGCACGCAGCCGACGCGTGGATTGGGGTCAGTGGTGTAGAGTCCCTGCTCCGCCAGCCGCAGGGCTTCGGCCATGAAGGCGTGGTCTTCAGCGGAAAAGCCCATTGCGTGCTCCAGTGAAGCCGGCCGCATCGCAGCCTGGTACGGTGTGAGTAAGCGAGGAAAGCACTGCTGGGGTGAACGCCTCACCCCTCACTCCCTTACCTCTCACTTCTTTTCTTCCTCCGGCAGCAGCGGCATCTGCTCGCGCTTCAGCGCCTCGCGCGCCACCTCTTCCTTGAGGCGCTCCACTTCATCGCGAAACTCGTTGACATCCTGGAAACTGCGGTACACCGAGGCAAAGCGCACATAGGCCACTTCGTCGAGTTCCTTGAGCTCCTCCATGACCCGCTCGCCCACCTGCAGCGAACGGATCTCGCGCTCTCCGGTCACCTGCAGCTTGTGGGTGATGCGCGCGATGGCCGCCTCGATGGCCTCGGTGCTTACCGGCCGCTTCTCCAGGGCGCGCATCATGCCGGCACGCAGCTTGTGCTCGTCGAAGGGTTCGCGAGTGCCGTTGTTTTTGACGATACGCGGCATCACCAGCTCGGCGCTCTCGAAGGTGGTGAAGCGCTCGCTGCACCGCTCGCATTCGCGCCGCCGGCGCACCTGCGCGCCCTCGCCGGCGAGGCGCGAGTCAATCACTTTGGTGTCTTCATGGCCGCAGAAAGGACAGTGCACCGCAGTTACTCCTGCGTCATTGCATTACCCTCGGTGCCAAACCTGATGCAAACAATTCCTCCCATCAGGCTGCCCGTATATGTCATCAAGCAAGACGCGAAATACACGATTCGAATTCCTTATACTGACGATAGCAGCGAACTTCGATGGCGTATCGCCTTCTGAATCACGAAACTAGAATTGCATGTCTGCCGGATATACCGGAAATCTCTTGCACAGCGCCAGCACCTGGTCCTTCACACGCGCCAGGGTCTTTTCGTTGTTCAGGTCATCCAGGATATCGGCGATCCAGCCGGCCAGCTCGCGGATCTCGCCCTCCTGCAGACCGCGGGTGGTGACGGCCGGTGTGCCGATGCGCAGCCCCGAGGTCACCATGGGCGGACGCGGGTCGTTGGGCACGGCGTTCTTGTTGACGGTGATATTGGCCTGGTGCAGCGCCGCATCCGCGTCCTTGCCGGTGATGTTCCTGGCGATGAGATCCATCAGGAACAAATGATTGTCGGTGCCACCGGAAACGATGTTGTAGCCGCGCTTCATCAGAGCGTCGGCCATGGCGCGAGAATTGATCAGAATCTGCTGTTGATAGGTTTTGAACTCCGGCTGCAAGGCTTCCAGCAGTGCTACGGCCTTGGCGGCGATCACGTGCATCAGCGGACCGCCCTGGGTGCCGGGGAACACCAGCGAGTTCAGCTTCTTCTCGATCTCCTCGTTGGCACGCGCCAGGATCAGGCCGCCGCGCGGACCGCGCAGGGTCTTGTGGGTGGTGGTGGTGGTGACGTCGGCGATGCCGACGGGATCCGGATACAGACCGGCGGCCACCAGGCCCGCCACATGTGCCATATCCACCACCAGGTAAGCGCCCACCGCATCGGCGATGACGCGAAAACGCTGCCAGTCAATGCGGCGCGAATACGCGGAGAAGCCCGCCACGATCACCTTGGGTTTGTGCTCGTGGGCAAGCTGTTCCACCTGCCGATAATCGAGCAAGCCGGTGCTGGTATCAATGCCATACTGGTGGACATTGAAGTGCTTGCCAGAGAAATTCACCTTGGCGCCGTGGGTAAGATGGCCGCCGTGGGCAAGGCTCATGCCGAGCAGGCCGTCGCCCGGTTGCATGAGGGCGTAATACACCGCGGCGTTGGCCTGGGAGCCGGAGTGCGGCTGTACATTGGCATAGGCCGCACCGAACAGTTTCCTGGCGCGCTCGATGGCAAGCCGCTCGGCCACATCCACGAATTCACAGCCGCCATAGTAGCGCTTGCCCGGATAGCCTTCCGCATACTTGTTGGTGAGCACCGAGCCCTGGGCCGCCAGAACGCGCGGACTCACGTAATTCTCTGAGGCGATGAGCTCAATGTTGTCTTCCTGGCGCCCCAGTTCCGCGCGCAGTGCCTCATGGAGTTCGTCATCGAACCCGGCAATCGTCATATTCTGGCTGAACATCAGCGGCTCCAGCGGACCCAGTCAATGTCGGGCGGCTGATTGTACCCCAGTGCGCCGCCGGGCTCAGCTGAGGAGAAAAGCCTCCACTACCCCGCTCCAGGCCATTGCCAGGTTGCGGCGGTTGTAACCGCCGCCGCCCATGCCCACGATGCGCCCGTCACAGAACTCTTCGGCAAGCGCGCACAGGCGCGCCGCCGCATGTGCATGCGCCGCGGGCGTGTAACGCAGATGGGTGATGGGATCGCCGGCGATGCTATCGGCACCGCACTGGAACAGCATGAAGTCCGGACGCCGTTCCCGCAGATACTGTTCCACCCGTTGCCAGGCCGCATGAAATTCCGCATCGCCCGCGCCCGGCGTCATGGGAATGTTGAGTTTGCTGTGCGCGGCCGCACCCTTGCCGGTTTCGTCGGCGCGCCCGGTGCCTGGATAGAGGAAGCGGCCATCCTCATGCAGGTCGGCGAACGACAGCGCCGGATCCTCCTCGAAAGCATAGAACACGCCATCGCCATGGTGAGCATCGATGTCCACATAGGCAATGCGCTTCAGACCATGCTCACGCCGCAGATATTCGATCGCCACGCCGATGTCATTCAGTACGCAAAAACCGGCGGCATGCGCACGACCCGCATGGTGCAGCCCGGCGATGGGCACGAAGGCGCGCCGGTATGCGCAGCGCATCACACCCGCCGCCGCATTCAAGGTGGCACCCACCACCAGTGAAGCGCTCTCCAGGATGCCGGCCACGGCAGGCGTATCGCCATCGTCCAGGTAACCGCCGCTTGCGGATTTTTGCATCACGTAATCGAGATAGGCGGCGCTGTGGAAGCACTGCAGTTCCTGGCGGGTGGCGGCACGGGCCGCCACCGGCGCGACCTCCCGGTCCAGCCCGCGCGCGCGCATCTCGTTCCAGAAAGCATCAAAACGGTCCGGACCGAAGGGATGGCCGTCGCCGAAGCCGTAGCGGGCCTGGGCGCGATCGTGACATACCCCGACTTTCATATGCGCACTCGCCATGCTTGCTCTCCGGCTGGACGGGTTGGCAGGGATGATATTATGGCAATCCGCGGCGCGCAGGGCTTCAGTGCATGGCGGACGGGCAGTCGATAATAAGAATCCAGGTGGGTTGGCGCGAATGGGCCGCCCTCCCGGAACTCGGCGTCGCGCGCATCAAGGCCAAGATCGACACCGGTGCGCGCACCTCTGCCCTGCATGCCTTCGTACTCAAGACCTTCATGCGGCGGGGCGTACGCATGGTGCGCTTCGGCCTGCATCCGCTGCAACAGCAGGCTCGACCGGAGACCTATTGCGAAGCGCGGATCCTGGACAAACGCTGGGTGACGGATTCAGGCGGCCACCGCGAACGCCGTCCGGTGATTGTCACGACGGTGAGCATCGGCGGCGTGAGTTGGCCCATTGAACTCACCCTTACCGGCCGGGATACCATGCGTTTCAGGCTGCTCATCGGCCGCACCGCCATGGCGGAACGGCTGCTGGTGGATCCCGATGCATCGTTCCTGACCGGCGGCCGCAACCGCGATGATGCTGATGAAGACAGCGATGAAGAAACCTGATTGAATTAAA
>JAGWNO010000181.1 GCA_028871235.1 Gammaproteobacteria bacterium | reverse complement strand
GCCGTCTCCAGTATCGCTACATAGATTTACGCCGTCCGGTGATGCAGCAGCGTTTGCGTCTGCGCCACCGGGTCACCGCGGCGCTGCGCCGTTACCTGGATGAGCAGGGTTTCATCGATGTCGAAACTCCGATCCTGACCAAGCCCACGCCGGAAGGCGCGCGCGATTATCTGGTGCCGAGCCGCACCCATCCCGGAAAGTTCTTCGCCCTGCCGCAATCGCCGCAACTGTTCAAGCAATTGCTGATGATGTCGGGGTTCGACCGCTACTACCAGATTGCACGCTGTTTCCGCGACGAAGACCTGCGCGCCGACCGTCAGCCGGAATTCACCCAGCTGGATATCGAGACCTCGTTCCTGAACGAAAATCAGATCATGGACATCACGGAAGGCATGATCCGCCACACTTTCAAGGAAGTCCTGGGTGTTGAACTGGCGAACCCGTTCCCGCGCCTGCCCTACGATGAAGCCGTACGCCGTTACGGCTCCGACAAGCCGGATCTGCGCATCCCGCTGGAACTGGTGGACGTGGCGGATCTGGTGAAGGATTGCGAATTCAAGGTGTTTGCCGGCCCGGCCAATGCCAGGGACGGCCGGGTCGCCGCCCTGCGCCTGCCCAATGGCGGCGAACTGCCCCGCAGCGAAATAGATGAGTGCACCGCCTTCGTGGCGCGTTACGGCGCCAAAGGTCTTGCCTATATAAAGGTGAACGATGCGTCCAAGGGGCGCGAAGGGCTGCAGTCGCCCATCATCAAATTCCTCTCGGACGATGCCCTGCAGGGCATTCTCAAACGCTGTGGCGCCGCCAACAACGACGTGATCTTTTTCGGCGCCGACAAGGCCCGGATCGTCAACGATGCCTTGGGTGCGCTGCGCCTCAAGCTCGGCCAGGACCGTGGCCTGATGCAAGGCGCATGGGCGCCGCTGTGGGTGACTGAATTCCCGATGTTCGAGTGGGACGAAAAGGACAAGCGATGGATCTTCCTGCACCACCCGTTCACCTCGCCCAAGGTGACGGATGTCTCCGCGATGGAGAAGGATCCGGGCGGCATCCGCTCGCGCGCCTACGACCTGGTGCTGAACGGCACCGAGCTGGGCGGCGGTTCCATCCGTATCCACAACCAGGAGATGCAGTCCGCGGTATTCCGCATGCTCGGCATCAGCGATGAACAGGCGCGGAAGAAATTCGGCTTCCTGCTGGACGCACTCAAATCCGGTTGCCCGCCCCACGGCGGCATTGCCTTAGGCATGGATCGCCTGGTGATGCACATGGCCGGGGCGCCGAACATCCGTGAAGTCATCGCCTTCCCCAAGACCCAGACGGCCTGGGACCCGCTGACCGACGCGCCCGCTGATGTCAGCGAGGCGGAACTCAGGGAATTGCACATTCGCCTGAGATTACCGCCTGTGGAAAAGCAGTGAACAAATAAGTGCTGGGTGCTAGGTACTGCGTGAAAATCCAAGCTAGACTTTTCTTATAGCACGCAGCACGCAGCACGCAGCACGCAGCACTATGTTTTTCAAACGCCCTGAATCCGTGCTGGTGGTGATCCACACTGCGCGGGGTGAGGTGCTGCAGCTCAGGCGCCGCGAGCCGGCGGATTTCTGGCAATCGGTCACCGGCAGCCTGCATGATGGCGAGACGCCGCTCCAGGCCGCCGTCCGCGAAGTGCGCGAGGAGACAGGCCTGGCGGCGGATGCCGGACTCACGGACTGCGGCATCATCAACCGTTTCCCCATCCATGCCGCCTGGCGCACGAAATTCGCGCCCGATGTGGTTGAGAACACCGAGTATGTGTACTCGCTGCGGCTCGGTGGGATCGAAAACATCACCCTCGATCCCCATGAACACGTGGAATACTGCTGGCTGCCGCGGGACACGGCGGCACGGCTGGCCAGTTCCCATACCGACCGCGCGGCCATCCTTGCGCGGGTACCGCTACCGGAGGTGAGGGGTGAGGTGTGAGGAGTGCTCTAAAACTGTGGGAGCGGCCGTCCCGGCCGCGATGATTTCACAAATACCGCGTCAGATTAGGACCCCCGCAAGATATCTA
>JAGWNO010000056.1 GCA_028871235.1 Gammaproteobacteria bacterium | reverse complement strand
CGGCGGTAGAGCTGGAACTGCCGCTGGCGCTCACCGTATGGCATGTCACGACGCTGCTCCACGATGGGCAGGTAGGCCGGCAAGAAGTGGTCGCCCACGCTTTGCAGGAACGCGAAACACTTGTCGAAACCCCATTCGTTCAGGTCGTCGAAGAACAGGCCGCCGATGCCGCGCGCTTCGTTGCGGTGACGGATGAAGAAGTAATCGTCACACCACTTCTTGTAACGCGCATACACATCCTCGCCGAAGGGATCACAGGCGGCCTTGGCCGTCCGGTGCCAGTGACGGGCGTCCTCTTCGAAGCCGTAGCAGGGCGTGAGATCGAAGCCGCCGCCGAACCACCACACGCTGTCCGCACCGGGCTTGGGCGCAGCGAAACAGCGCACATTCATGTGACTGGTGGGGACGTACGGGTTCCGGGGATGCAGCACCAGCGACACCCCCAGCCCCTGCCAGCCACGGCCCGCCAGCTCCGGCCGGTGGGCGGTGGCAGACGGCGGCAGGGCTGTGCCGCGCACATGCGAGAAATTGATGCCCGCCTGCTCGAACAGCGCGCCATGCCGCAGCACGCGGCTCTCGCCGCCACCGCCTTCGGCGCGTGACCAGGTATCGCGCTGGAAGCGGCCCTGGCCGTCGAGTTTTTCAAGCGCCGCGGTGATGCGTTCCTGCAAGGTACGCAGGTAGGTCCCGACGGCCTGGATGTTCATGCCTTGCATGCGCTTCATCCGGCCCGCAGTACCCGGTCAGTGCGGGCATCGCGGATTTCCGTCGGTTTGCGCCGTGCCCCGACGCGGCCTGGCAAGATGCAATCCACTGCGTCACTGAGATGGGTTCTGACCTGCAGGGAGGAACGCGCCGGTGTGCGGCCGCTGCGGTTGGCGCTGGTGGATACCAGCGCCAGACCGGTGATCTCGCACAATTCATATGCGGCTGGATGGGCGGTGACGCGCACCGCGAGCGTGTCGCGTCCGCCGCTGAGCCAGAAGGGGATATCGCGCGCCGCTGGCACCACCCAGGTCACGGGCCCGGGCCAGCTGTCTTGCAATTTTCTGCGTGTGACTTTGTCGAGGGGCGCCAGGAACGGCAGCAGCTGTTCGATCCGCGAGGCGATGAGGATGAAACCCTTGGCGGCATCCCGCGCCTTGATGGCGAGGATGCGTGTGATCGCGGCGGATTCCAGCGGATCACAGCCGAGACCAAACACCGCTTCCGTGGGGTAGGCGATGACACCCCCACCCCATACCGTCTCACGGGCGCGGCGCAGCGGCCAACGGAGTCCGGGCATGGTGTCTCAGGAGGCGACCGCTTCCGCTTCGGCAGCAGCGGGCGCGAGCTCGGGCGCCGGTTCAGCGTAGCCGCATTCCTTGCGCGGGCACACGCGCTCGGTGCCTTTGCGCTTGGTGGTCTTCACCGTGAGGATCGGCCAGGCGCACTTGGGGCAGGGTCCGGCGATGGGCGGGTTCCAGATGGCGTATTTGCAGTCCGGGTAGCGCGCACAGGAATAGAAAATCTTGCCGTAGCGCGACTTGCGCTTGAGCAGTGAGCCCTGATGGCATTCCGGGCACTCGACGCCCATATCCTGCGGTTTCTCCAGCGGCTCGATGTACTTGCACTTGGGATAACTGCTGCAACCGATGAACTTGCCATAGCGGCCGCGGCGGATGATGAGGTCGGAGTTGCATTGCGGGCACTGCCGGTCCGGCAGCTTCTCGGGCTGGCTGGCCTGTTCCGCGGTCTCGTCCAGATTGCGGGTGTAGTCGCAATCCGGATAGCCGGTGCAGCCGATGAAACGGCCGCGCCGTCCCAGGCGGATGGAAAGCGGTTTGCCGCATTTCGGGCATTTCTCGTCCATCTTCTCGGTGGTCACATCCTTGCGCGACACATTCTCTTCCTTGTGGTCCACGAGTTTCTTGAACGGATCCCAGAACTCGTGCATTACCGGCACCCATTCCTTCTCGCCGCGGGAGACCGCATCCAATTCGTCCTCCATCCTGGCGGTGAAGTCGTAATCCACGTACTGGGTGAAATGCTGGGTCAGGAATTTGCTCACTACCCGGCCCACGTCGGTGGGCTTGAAGCGTTTGCGGTCCATCTCCACGTATTCGCGCTGCTGCAGCGTGGAGATGATGGTGGCATAGGTCGAAGGGCGGCCGATGCCGTATTCCTCCAGCGCCTTGACCAGGCTGGCTTCCGAATAGCGCGGCGGCGGCTCGGTGAAATGCTGCTGGCACTGGATGTCCTTGAGCGTGATGCTCTCGCCCTCCACCAGCGGCGGCAGCAGGCGTTCCTCCTCGTCCTCGCCGTTGTCGTCGCGGCCCTCCTGGTACACCGCCATGAAACCCGGGACCACCAGCACCGAGCCGGTGGCGCGGAAGCTGTTGTGCCCGCCGGCGTCCAGATCCGCGGTGACGGTGTCGAACACCGCCTGCTCCATCTGGCAGGCGATGGTGCGCTTCCAGATGAGTTCGTACAGCTTGCGCTGCTCTTCGGTGAGTTTGCCGTGGATGTCCTCCGGGGCGCGTGCCGCAGAGGTGGGGCGGATGGCCTCGTGGGCTTCCTGGGCGTTCTTGGATTTGGTCTTGTAGATCCGCGGCGATTCCGGCAGGTGGTCCTGGCCGTAGCGTTTGGCGATGACCTCGCGGATCTCGGTCACCGCCTCGGCCGCCAGGTTCACGGAATCGGTGCGCATGTAGGAGATCAGGCCCACCGGACCTTCGCCGGTGAGATCAACGCCTTCATAGAGCTGCTGGGCAGTGCGCATGGTGCGCTGGGCCCCGAAACCCAGCTTGCGCGAGGCCTCCTGCTGCAGCGTGGAGGTGGTGAAGGGCGCAGCTGGATTGCGCCTGCGCTGTTTCTTCTCCACCGTGGCGACGCGCAGCTTGCCACCGGCGGATTTGCGCAGGGCCTGCTCCGCGGCGCGGGTGGCCTGCTCATCGCGGAAGCTGAACTGTTCGACCTTCCCGCCCTGGTATTCCAGCAGCCGGGCGGTGAAGGGCTGGGCGTTCTTTTCCGCGTCGGCGGCTATGGTCCAGTATTCCTCGCTCTTGAACTTGTCGATCTCGTCCTCGCGCTCCACGATCAGGCGCAGTGCCGGCGATTGCACGCGGCCGGCGGACAGGCCGCGGCGGATCTTCTTCCACAGCAGCGGCGACAGGTTGAAGCCCACCAGGTAATCCAGTGCGCGGCGCGCCTGCTGCGCATTCACCAGTTCGGTGGACAGCGCCCGTGGGTTGGCCACCGCCTCGTTGATGGCGCGTTCGGTGATCTCGTGGAACACCACACGGTGCACTTTCTTGTCCTTGAGGGCGCCGCGGTCCTTGAGGATCTCATAGAGGTGCCAGGAGATGGCTTCGCCTTCGCGGTCCGGGTCGGTGGCGAGGTACAGCGCCCCGGCTTTCTTCAGCGCCTTGGCGATGGCGTCCACGTGCTTCTCGTTGCGCTCGATGAGCGCGTATTTCATGCTGAACGCGTTTTCCGGATCCACCGCGCCCTCTTTGGGTACGAGGTCGCGGACATGGCCGTAGGAGGCCAGCACCTCGAAGCCCTTGCCCAGGTACTTCTTGATGGTTTTGGCCTTCGCGGGGGATTCGACGATGACGAGGTTTTCACTCATATATATACAGCAATACTACAAACACGGTGATGAGAGCAACCCGGGACGGCACCGGGTATCCGTATCCGTGACATAACCCTGCCGCAGTAATACCGCGGCAGGACGCGGGTAAGGTGGATGTCGTCAGTGCATTATGCCGATGGAGTCGTCAAATACCAGGTCTTCCATGCGTGCGTAGGCATCTTCCTGGCCCGGGCGATTGAACAGCACCATCAGGATGATCCATTTCACCTGCTCGATGTCGATCTCACTGCTGTCCAGCGCCATGATGCGGTCGATCACCGCTTCACGTTGTACCGGTTCGAGGATGCCGATGTTCTGCAGATAATGCAGGAATCCGCGGCATTCGGTGTTGAGCCGCTCCAGTTCCTGTTCCGCGTAAACGCGGAAACCGTCGCGATGGTTGATCTCGAGTTCGGTAGTCGGCGGGTTCTGGGCCAGGTTCTCCAGCCAGTCGAAGGCCTTGTTGATCTCGGATTGCGGGAAGCCGGCTTCTTCCAGCTCCACGGTCAGGGATTCGCGGTCGGTCTCGGTCTCTTCCTCATCATCATCCAGGTAGTTTTCGAACAGGTACATGAGCACGTCAAGCACATTTTCCTTCATCATGACGTCGGCCTCTTGTTCACCCGGGAATAACGTCCGCCCGGTGCCGCTTCCACCTGGCCCTGAAGCTCGAGCATCAGCAGCATGGAGGAAACCACATCGGGCGTCAATCCGGTGCGCTCCACGAGCGCATCCACTGAAGTGGGGGCGTAATCCAGCGATTCAATCAGCAGCCGGTACTCGGCATCGTCCGCTGCAGCAGCCAGGGGGTGTGCAGCGGACGCTGTCGCGGGCGGCGTGGACAGTTCCAGTTTGAGCAGCGGCGCAAGTTCTTCGAGGATGTCGCCGGCGGATTCCACCAGCTTCGCTCCTTCGCGGATCAGGCGGTGACAACCGCGCGCCAGCGGATTGTGGATGGAGCCGGGGATGGCGAACACTTCGCGCCCCTGTTCGCTGGCGAGGCGCGCGGTGATGAGTGAGCCGCTCACCTGTGCCGCTTCCACCACCAGCGTGCCCACGCTGAGGCCGCTGATGAGGCGGTTGCGGCGCGGGAAATTGTAGGGCAGCGGCGGCGTACCCGGCGGGAATTCCGATACCAGCAGACCCGTGTTGGCGATCTCTTCGGCCAGCTCCCGATGGCTGGGCGGATAGGGTTTGTCCAGGCCGGTGCCCCACACCGCGACGGTGGTGCCGCCCGCTTTGAGTGCGCCGCGATGGCTTTCCGCGTCGATACCGAGAGCCATGCCGCTGGTGATGGTCAGGCCGCAGCGGGCCAGATAGGCGGCGAATTCCGCAGCGTTGCGCTTGCCTTCGGCGCTGGGATTACGGCTGCCCACCATGGCCAGCTGGGGATTGCCGAGCAGCGCGCTGTCACCGCGCAGAAACAATGCGATGGGGGCATCGTTGATCTGTCTGAGCAGGGCGGGATAACCGGGATCATCACAGGGCAGCAGCGCGGCGCCGGAGCTTTCCAGCCAGCGCAGATCTTTTTCCGCCGCATCCCAATCAGGCGCACGCAGCCAGTCGATGGTTTCCGCCGCCAATCCGGCGGCGCTCAGTTCCCGTGGCGTAGTGTTGAAACACTCCGCCACTGTGCCGCAGTGCCGGAGGAGAGCTGCGAAACCTGCGGGCCCCAGGCCCGGGGCCCGGACCAAGGCCAGCCAATAAGTTGCGTCCCGTGCTTCTATGTCCCGGTCCCCCGTTGGGGTCGCTTACTTAAGGATTGTGTACCACATCCAGTATGTGAATCTCGCGACGTGCCTGCATGACCAGGGCATAGCTCACTTTGGGGAAAGTACGGAACACCATGAGCGTACCGGAGCGTTCCTCAGGCAGCTTCACCGAGCCGCTGAGGTCGCCGAATGAGTAGGGATCCGCCACCTTCTCCCCTTTGCGGTAGATGCCGAGCACCGTGCCGGGGTCGAGGCCGGAATCGCTGCCGCGATCCAGAACCACCACCTGGTACTGGCCGATCTGGGAGACCCCGCCGAGTACCGCAATGATGTCACCTGCCACCTTTTTGGCGGGATCGTGTGGCATGAAATTCTGGCTCAGTTGCTGGGTGGCTACCGGCAGCAGGCGGTCGCCCGCATACGCCTCCTGATCGGTGGCGATGAGCAGCACTTTTGACGGATCGCCCCAGCGTTCCACCTGCCCTTCGCCGATATAGGTGGCCTGATAGCCGAGCGTATCGCCGTTGCCCGGATCCACGTACTTGCCGCCGAGGCGATACAGATCGTAGCGATCACCTTGCAAAGGTTTGAGGCCGCGGGCGTAGATCTCACCGCCCACTCCGACTGCTGGCCGACCGTCCAGGGAGCGCAGCAGGTAGCCGGCATCGCGGAATTCATCCTTGCTCACCACCCGGGTGTTGGACAGGAACTGACGGATGCTGGCCAGTGGGATGGAAGGGATGGCCTCGGTGAGGGCTGAATAGCGGATCTGCGGTTCGAGCTTTTCCACCAGCAGGCTGGGGGCGGGCGCCGGGGCCGCCGCCTCGTTCACCAGCTGACCGTTGCGCTCCACGCTTAGCACCGGCCTGCCGTTGATGTAGCCCAGCATGAGCACGTCGCCGGGATAGATGAGGTGCGGGTTCTTGACCGCCGGATTGGCGTACCAGATATCCGGCCACAGCCAGGGATCCCGGAGATACATGGAGGCGATGCCCCAGAGGGTGTCGCCCTTCTTGACCACGTAGCGGCGTGGCGCCTCAGGCTGTATGACCGGAGCCGGCGGCGGGGCCGCCTGCTGAGACACGGGGGCCGGCGGCGGCGGGGCGGCGGGAGCAGCCGGTTGCGGCTGCTTGGGGGTGCTGGCACAGGCGGCAAGCAGGATCGCCAGACACAGGGCGGCAAGACAGCGGGGCGCGCTATAATCGTTCATCGAGCAATCTCCACGGACTCGCCTGACAGGCCCCCACGTTTTGGCCCCTTCCCGCGGCAGTGGCGGGCCTCCAGGGTCGCGGAGGTATCGGGCAACTTTTTAATAGCATCATAACTTTAGCAGCATTTTATGCAAAAGTGCATGAGGAATAAGCGGTCTCCCATGGAAACCCTGGGGGGGCGCCACCACACCCGGAAACCCCCATGGCCCTGTTGAGCATCCTGCATTTCCCCGACCCCCGCCTGCGTATCCAGGCCAAACCACTGCCCGCCGTGACCGCCGAGACCAGGCGGCTCGTGGCCGACATGCTGGAGACCATGTATGCGGCCCCGGGCATCGGCTTGGCCGCCACCCAGGTGGGGGTGGATAAGCGGGTCATCGTGGTGGACGTGTCCGAGAACCAGGACCAGCCGCGTGTTTACATCAATCCACAGATCCTGCGGCGTGACGGCACGGAGCGCATGCAGGAAGGATGCCTGTCGGTGCCGGGGGTGTTCGAGGAGGTGGAGCGCGCCGAGCATATCCGCGTGCGTGCTCTGGACCGGGACGGCGAACCCTTGGAATTCGATGCCGATGGCCTGCTGGCAGTGTGCATCCAGCACGAGATCGATCACCTGGACGGCAAGCTGTTCGTGGATTACCTCTCGGAGCTCAAGCGCCGGCGCATCCGCAAGCAGCTGGAGAAGGAACTGCGCGAGGGTCGCGAACGCCCGCGCACTGGCGCAGCGACGCCGTCCATCTGAGCGTAACCCTGACAACAGCGCCAGTACCCCGCAGGCCGCTCCCATGACGACGAGCTTGCGCATCGCTTTCGCCGGCACCCCGGAATTCGCGTTGGCGGCACTGGATGCACTGGTGGCCGCCCGCCATGAAATCGTCGGCGTGTGGACCCAGCCTGACCGCCCCGCCGGCCGCGGCCGCAAACTGCAAGCTTCGCCGGTCAAGCAGCGTGCCCTGCGATTGCGGCTGCCGCAGTACCAGCCGGCGAGCCTCAAATCCGCGGAAACGCAGGCGCAAATAAGAGCCGCGGCTCCCGATGTGATGGTAGTGGTGGCTTACGGTTTGCTGGTGCCCGCCGCGGTGCTCGGCATCCCGCGCTTTGGCTGTCTCAACATTCACGCCTCGCTGTTGCCACGCTGGCGCGGCGCTGCCCCCATCCAGCGCGCCATGCTGGCGGGTGACAGCGAGACCGGGATCACCATCATGCAGATGGATAAGGGCCTGGATACCGGCGATATCCTCTGGCAACAGCACACGCCCATCGGCCCGCAGGAGAGCGCTGGAAACCTGCATGACCGGCTGGCGGCGCTCGGTGCCACGGCGCTTTTACAGGTGCTCGGCCAGTTGCCATCGGTGCCGCGCCGCAGACAGGATGATTCCCGGGCAAGCTATGCCGCCAAGCTCACCAAGGGAGAGGCGCGGTTGGATTGGCGGCTACCGGCGGTAACGCTGGCCCGCTGCGTGCGTGCCTACAATCCCTGGCCGGTGACCCACACCCTGCATGCGCAGGCGGTGCTGCGTATCTGGCGGGCGCATGCACTGGGCGTGGTGGCGGCCGCAGCGCCCGGCACGGTGATGGCCGCGGGCGCTGCCGGCATCGACGTGGCCACCGGTGACGGCGTGCTGCGCATCACTGAATTGCAACCCGCCGGCCGCCGCCGCCTGGCAGCCATGGATTTCAGCAACGCCCGCGCGCTCGCGGGCGTGCGTTTCAGCTGATGGCCGGCGCGACCACGCGCGCCGCGGCCGCGCAGGTGCTGGTGGCGGTGCTGCGTGATCAGGTTCACCTCGGCAGCGCGCTGCAACGCTTCGTGCCCGAGGGGTTTCCGGCGCGGGATACCGCGCTGGTGCAGGAACTCTGTTACGGCGTGCTGCGTTTCCGCCCGCGGCTGGAATTCTGGCTCGCCCGCCTGCTGCAGCGGCCGCTCAAAGCCCAGGATCTGGACGTGCATGTGCTGCTGCTGGCGGGCCTCTACCAGCTCACGGAAACACGCGTGCCGTCCCATGCCGCCGTGAAGGAAACTGCGGAAGCCTGCCGGTATGTCCATAAGGAGTGGGCAGTGAAGCTGGTGAACGCGGTGCTGCGGCGTTTCGAGCGTGAGCAGGAATCACTGCGTGCCGCCTGCCTGCAGGATGCGGTAGCCCGTTACCTGCACCCCGACTGGTTCATGAGAAAAATGCAGGCCCAATGGCCGCTGCACTGGCAGGCCATACTCGAGGCAGGCAATCAGCGCCCGCCTCTCAGCCTGCGGGTGAACCGCCGCGCGGCCACGCGGGCGGAGTTACTGCAGGCATTCGCCGTCGCCGGCATTGCCGCGCACGCCTGCAGCTTCTCCGCGGATGGCATGGTGCTGGCGAAACCGCTGGATGTGGAGTCGCTGCCTGGCTTCGCCACAGGAAAATTTTCGGTGCAGGATGAAGCCGCGCAACTGGCGGCGGAACTGCTGCAGGTACAGCCGGGGATGCGGGTACTGGATGCCTGTGCTGCACCGGGTGGCAAGACCGGCCATCTGCTGGAACGCTATCCGGATGCCGGCGAAGTGGTGGCCCTCGACAATGACGGGGTACGCATGCACAAGGTCCGCGACAATCTGCGGCGGCTCGGGTTGACGGCGACACTGTGCACGGCGGACGCCGCCCGGCCTCACGACTGGTGGGATGGCCGGTTTTTCCAGCGCATCCTGCTGGATGCTCCTTGCAGTGCCAGCGGCGTGATCCGCCGCCATCCTGATATCAAGTCGCGGCGCACGCCGGCGCAAGTCAGCGCCGTGGTGGCGCTGCAGGCGCAGCTGCTGGCTGCGCTCTGGCCGCTGCTGGCGCCGGGGGGTAAGCTGCTGTACGCCACCTGTTCGTTGCTGGCCGAGGAGAATGCGCAGCAGCTGGCGGCGTTCCTGGCAGGCCACGGGGATGCGCGGCCGGTAATGCCGCAGGCCGCTTGGGGCATGCCCGCGGGCGCAGGCAGGCAGATACTCCCGGGGCAGGCCGGCATGGATGGGTTCTATTATGCTGTTGTCGAGAAATCCTGATTGCTGCAGCGATGCATGATGCGCATGCCCGTCCTTGCCGCCGCCGTCCGCCATACCACCCTGGCAGCACTGGTGTGCGCGCTGTGTCTCACCGCATTCGCTGCGCCGGCACAGGCGGATAGCGGCCAGGGCGGCTTCGTCATACGTACCGCCTACACTGAGCTTCTCAATGGCGTCTATTACCTGAACGCCGATGTGGATCTCAACATGAGCGAGGAGGCGCTCACCGCACTGGAGAACGGCGTGCCGCTCACCGTGGAACTGCAGATCGAGGTAATCAAGCACCGCCGTTTCGTGTGGAACAAGACCGTGGCGACCCTGACCGAGCGTTACCAGATCAGTTTCCATCCGTTGACGCGCCGCTTCATCATCAGGAATCTCAACAGCGGCGAGCAGCAGAGCTTCGCCAGCTACGGCGACGCCATCACCAACCTCGGTCAGGTCAACGACCTGCCGGTGATCGACGCGGGGTTGCTTGAGCCGCACAGTGAATACACCATCCGCATGCGCGCGGTACTGGACATCAAGGACTTTCCGGGGCCACTGCAGCTCATCGCCTCATTGTTCAAGGGCTGGGACTTGTCCAGTGACTGGTACGCCTGGGTGCTGTCATCATGAAACGCTTCACCATGCCGCTCGTGATCGCCGCCGGCATGATAGTCATGCTGGTGTCGCTGATCCTGCTTTCCAAAAGCACGCAGAACTCGGCGGACTTCGAGAACATGCACGTGTGGCTGCTGCTGCTCAACGCGGTGGCGGCGGTGGCTCTGGCGATAGTCATCGGCGTGAACATCATCCGCCTCATCCTGCAGTATCAACGCAAAGTAACGGGCTCACGGCTCACCACGCGCCTGGTCATCATGTTCGTGATACTTGCCATCGTACCGGTGGTGCTGGTCTACGGTTTCTCCATACAGTTCATCAGCCGCGGGATCGATTCCTGGTTCGATGTGCGTGTGGAGCGGGCGCTCTCCGATGCCATCGAACTTTCACGCACTGCGTTGCAGGTGCGGGTCAACGAGCTGCTGACGCGTACCGAGGGCATGGCCAACACCCTGGCGGTCAGCAGCCCGCAGGATGTGGCGGCGGTGATGGGTGAGTTGCGCCGCCAGAGCGGTGCCACCGAACTCACCCTGCTGAGCGGCCTGGACGGCCGCATCCTGGCTGCCAGCTCCATGCAGCCGGCTGCTCTCATCCCGGATCTGCCGGGACAGGAAGTAATGATGCAGGTGCGTTCCGGCAACGTGTACGTGGGCCTGGATCCTGTGGGCAGCAACGGCCTGCATATCCGCGCGGTGGTGCCGGTGACTGCCGGCGGCATGTGGTGGCGTCCGGAGATCCTGCAGGCAATTTTCCCCGTGGCCGACCAGCAGAGCGGGCTTGCCAACCGCGTGCAGACGGCCTATTCACATTACCGCGAGCTCACGGTGCTGCGCCGGCCGCTCAAATACAGCTTCATGCTGACCTTGTCGCTGGTGCTGCTGCTGTCGGTGCTCATGGCGGTGTGGATCGCGTTCGTGGCGGCACGCAAACTGGTGGAGCCGATCCAGAACCTGGTGGAAGGCACGCGCGCGGTAGCGCGTGGCGATTTCACCACGCGGCTGCCGATGCCGTCACGTGACGAGGTGGGCAATCTGGTGTCGTCCTTCAATGAAATGACGCAGCGCCTTGCCGAAGCCCAAACCGCCATGCGCAAGAGCCGCGAACAGGTGGAGAATGAGCGCAGCTATCTTGGCGCAGTGCTGGCACGGCTGTCGTCAGGGGTGATCTCCTTCGATGCCGACCTGGTACTCAAGACCGCCAACCCCAGTGCCGGTGCAATCCTCGGCGCGGATTTGCAGCGCCATG